>JAUSGV010000058.1 GCA_030648675.1 Dehalococcoidales bacterium | reverse complement strand
TTATAACAGATTTTTTAAAATTGTTTTAGTGCTTTTCAATCAATTACGTACCCGGTACCGGAAACAGTCCTTATAAAATCATCTTTGCTCTTACCTTTCAGCTTCCGTCTGAGGATCGTGACATGCGTCTCAACGGTATTGGTAAACAAGTCGGCATTCATATCCCAAACATGTTCCAGGATTGTCTGCCGTGTGAGCACCCGTCCTCGATTTCGTAACAAAAACTCTAAAAGGAAAAATTCTTTTGGAGCCAGATGCACTTCCTTGCCTGCCCGGTGAACAGATCGCTTTGGCAAGTTGAGTTCTATGTCGTCCACGCGAAAAATTTCATCCTCCATTTTATCTGGTCGGCGCATTAATGCTCTCACTCTTGCCGCCAGTTCAACGTATGAAAACGGCTTCGTAATATAATCATCCGCCCCGATACTTAGAAGGTCTACTTTCGTCTCAATTTCACCCTTTACCGAAAGTATAAGTATGGGCATGCTCTTACCTGCTGACCGAATCTCGGAACAAACTTGTCGCCCGTTTTTTCGTGGCAAACCAATATCCAAAATAATAAGATCATAGTCGTTTGTTTTCCCCTTATAAGATCCGGCCTCTCCATCCTCGGCTACGTCGACGACGAACCCCTCGGCCATCAGAGAAGGCTTCAGGAATTCCAATGTTTCTTTGTCGTCCTCTACGATAAGGAGATTCATAATTAGTCACTTAAATAAGTTGCAATATTTGCCTTATGTTCTTCGAAGGTTTTAGCGCAATGGATGGTCTTTGATTTGTCGTGGAGATAAAACATGCATTCCGTTTCTTCCGGATAAAGCACCGCTTTGATTGCGTCGATGCCAGGGTTGTCGATCGGGTGAGGAGGCAGCCCTTTGTTTCGATAGGTGTTATAAGGCGAAGGAATATCTTTGTCTTCCGATTTGATCGGCGTCCACCAGGTGCCTTCGGTGTTATAGCTACCTGGCTGCTTGTCATATCGTGCCTCGCCGTAGTGAATCTGATCATCTCGAACATATTGCACGGTGACATCGACTTCGAGCTTCATGTCTTTGAGCAGACGATTCCACAGGATGCCAGCGATGAGAGACATGTCATCCTTGCCGGCCGCTTCTCTTTGCACGATTGAAGCGAGCTTGAGTGCCGTTGTCCATTTGATGTTCTGTTTGAGAGCCTCCTGGGTATAAGGCTGAAGCTTCTCGTTAAACTTTGCGCGCAATCTGTCGGCCACCTTCAGCGGTTCTTCGTCGACCGGGATCAGGTAAGTGTCGGGGAAATACAGACCTTCAATCTCATCGTAATTCATTGACGTATAAGTAGTGACCCATTTCTTTTCTGCATCTTCGCTCCACCCAAGCTGATTAGCGAGAATTTCTGCAATCTGCTCTTTGCGAAGCCCTTCCGGAATCACGATCCATTTCATATAAGGCCCCTCTTTGAAAGTCTCGGCTACCTGCCAAGCCGTCATACTCTTGGAAATTTTGTAAGCACCAGGGACGAAACAGTCCACGCAGGTTGTCGCTGCTACGCCAATTCCGTTTGTTTTGAAATAAGCGATTTTGAATCCTGCTTCACTTTTGATGAATCCTTTTTCTTTGAGCAACGCTGAGAGATCCTTAAAGTCGCCAGAACCCAGTGGCATTGTGAATTGTTCCAGTTCCGCCTGCGCCTGCGGAGCGGCAAACTGACTGTTGTACAAGACGTACCACGCTAGTGCTCCCACAGCTATGATTGCCATGCCAACCCCAACGGCAATGGCACGCTTTGTCTTCAAAAAACTGAATCGTGATGGCGGTGTATTGGATAAAAATTGATCTGTCATAAAGTTATTTATTACTACTTGCTTTTACCAGACGGTCAATGTCCGTTTTTTTAATTCGCCATTGACCTATTTTGGTGGCGAGCAATCGTTTGTTTTTAATGTATCGCATGATTGTCCGTTCGCTCACACGAAGGACAGCGGCGGCTTCTTTGGCTGTAAGGTAATCTTTTGGGATTTTTTTGTTCATATTAATTCTCAAATAGCGCGACCGTGTTGTTGTATTGAAGCAATTTTCCGGCGCTTGAAATAAATAATCTTATTGTGGGTTTTGAATCGACGGCCGACCTGCCGACGACTCCCTCCGGAAGCTTATAGTTCGCATCTTGCCACTTCCATTGCCATCGACTCATATCGTCAACGGGGGTGACTGTAAGCGATTGTTTAAGCCCAAGATTTTTGAGATACGATTGACCGACCTCTTTTATTTTGGCTTCCGGAATCTTAGGAGAGAACAGATCGCCTTTCGTGCATTTACCTTGATAGTTTTCAGGATAGACTACGCGCACTTCCACAATATCGTGAGTCTTTGGATACACTTCATACTCGTAGACTTGGCAAGTTCCATCAATTTCTTGGGTTGCTCTGTAAATATTTACTGTCCGCTTCCACGCTTGCGGCGTATCAATGCGCTCATCGCCCTGATCCGAAAGTTTTGTTAACACTCCCACGCTAAAGTTCGCAGGAGATTGGCTGCGGGAATATTCCACCTCGAAGGCAGTGTCCCCCATAAATTTCTTGATCGCTTCAGCATCAGCCTTCGCGGTTGCGCTTTCTGGCATTGTCGATGCTTTCACTGCAGCGTTATATCGTGCTTCAGCAGCATCTACCTTTTCTTTCGATTCGCCGCAGAAAACATCTTGGCCACGCTCGTTCTTCTCAACGCATCCATGTTCGAATTCGTACTGGGCGATCCGGGACATCTCTTGTTGAAGTTCTTCCGCACTTAGACTTTTGTCAGACACAACGGTTTGAGTGTCGTTTCCTGTTTTCGTATTAATAAAAATGGCAATGCCAGCTACTGCTGCAATGCCAAAGATTCCTAAAAGGATTTTCGTATGTTGTGGTTTTGGAGTAAATAGCATATTAATTTGGCCTTTCATTTCGGCTTATTTTCAGTATACCCTATCTGTCCTGTTTTGTCATGTTTTGACTAGTGGATAACTAAAGAGGCCCCCGGATTGGCGGGAGCCCCTTTTAGCTATGCTTCCAAATGCCGATCTGACTATCGGTCAGGATGCCTAGCTAGATTTCCAGTTTGACCTCGTCGAATTCGACTTGAAGACCGCTCACGCCGTTGCAGGCATATGCGGCACCCCAGCCGTCGCTATGTTGGACGTTCGAGGTGCGGTACTTATCGAGCGCGATGGTTGCCCATGCTTCGTAGTACGCACTTTGGTCAACTGTGGAGGCGTAGCTACTGGCGTAATTGTATGTGACGAGATAATCGGCTCCGTACATATTTCCAGTTGAGCTATCGATCCAAGCATAGGTGTCGCCATTGTAGCCGACTACCGATGCCATTGTGTAGGTCGAATTCGCATCCGCCCCGCATCCGCTCGTGTTGTAATTCCACTGCAGATACCAGAGGCTCGACCCGCACGGCCCGCGACCACTGACACAGTACCCGTCATTGTTGATCGAGTTCCAGCCAGAGCCACTTTGTGACCAATACGAACCACCGTTAGCGTGAATGTAAGTCTGAGCCGACGCGACGCCTGCAAACGACCCCAACATGACAACAGCCATGAGGAAAGGCGCGACTCGTAAGAGTGTTTTCTTCATAGTGTGTTAGTTGGAATATAGGCTACGCACGTCGTTGAAGCTCATGACCTCACCCACCGGCGACAGGACGATCTGAACGAACGGAGTCACGTCCTCACCCTGAGGTTTGGACTTATCCTCCCAGCGGAAAGCGTAGCTGACGCTGCCAGGCTTTGACATCTGTCGGAAGCTAAAGTTAGCTTTGACTGAGCCGAAGTCTGCAACATGCTTCGAGAGATATTCCTCTGCCATTGCTTTAAGCTCTGACTGAGGAAGACTCTTGCTTCCGTTGCGTTCGAAGGAAATCTTGCTACCAGGGCCAGGCCCGAATTGAACAACGGTGTTGTTCGTTGGGTTGACGATGTACAAGAACCCTTTGTCATCCTGCCACTGCTCAATACGTTTGACGGCATTGGTGTAGGGATTCGCGGAGGTGCCCTCAAAGGTAACATCGGCTTTCCTCTCAGCGAGAGATTCGATGTTGCTCTTTACTTGGGCGAGTGCTTCAGATGAACGACTAGAAAGTTCAAGCTTATGAACTTCTTCAGTAAGCTTGTTCTCTAGTGTCCCTACGCGCTCTTTTGATGCTCCGCAGAATTCAGACTGGCCACCTCGACCGAAGGTCAAGCAGCCATATGCCGATTCGTATTGAGTGACGCTGTCTAGCTCTGCTTTGATGGACTCGATTGCGGCGTTAGTGTGAGGGCCCGCTACAGCAGAATTATCCGGTTGGACTTGTGCCGATACCGGAGAACCCTTACTGAACGTAAAGCCACTCGTTACGCCGAGAGCGAGACCGAAGACAATTGCTAGCGCGCTTGCTCCGATGACGAATTGTTTTTTTGCCATAAATTCCTTTATGCGTTTTTAATTTACCTCGGCTCCAGTCGACCTCCCTTACCGTCTTGCAATCCAATCGTGCAAGACCGGGCAAGAACCGTTTTCCTTGGATGGCTTTATGCCCTGCCAAAATTCTCCGCTAATCTGCGTATTTGGAAGGTTAGTCAGATTGCGGGCAGTTTGGCATTGCATAGTAATTTTCGCTCGTGGAGCAATAGGATTTCCTAAACATTTTCTAAGGATTTTCTAAAGGCCATTCATCCATCCGCAACACAACATTGACCAAGGTTTCTACGAAGTCAAATGATCCACGCTTCCACGTAATTTACGCCAAAAACCTCGTGCAGTTCGGGAGGATACCTTCCACCAGTTAACGATCCGGTGGTTCTTAACTTCAATCACGATACGACCGAAGCCCTCCTCCTCGACGGCCGCCAAGTCTTTGGCGATTTCCACAAGCAGAAGAGCTTGTTCTTCCGAGGTAGAATTCGTTATTTTTTTGTCAGCTATTTGGTTCATACTTGAGTCTTTTTTTGAAAGCGACGTGCCAGTACAGGAGCGCATGCCATGCGTGGTCGACGCCGGTAGTCGACTCCCATTCGCGCTTTTCCTGGCCGTATTGGTTTGTGACTGTTCGCGCATACATTGTTTGCGCGTGCTCGATGAGCATCTTGAATGTTGGGTCATCTGA
>JAUSGV010000056.1 GCA_030648675.1 Dehalococcoidales bacterium | reverse complement strand
AAGATGTTCAGAATCGGCAAGGCCTAGTTTTACTCGACTTAACCGAGAGTGTTTAAAGGGGCTGGATATCCCTACATCGGGATGTTCGGCCCCTTATATTTTGATCTTCGGTGGTTCGTAACTCCAGTGTTGTTGTCTATGGTAACCATGATGTAAACTGAACACAGAGATGAAAACAAAGGAACTCAGGGACATAGTCATATCCGCACTCGTTTTGGCACTGGCCTTCGGCATTTCCTTATCAGGTGGCCTTAGCGCTTTTTATCAACCAGGGGCACTTGTTCTTGTTATCGGCATGTCCCTGGTTGCCGTTTCTTTGGGTTTTGTCTTTCATGAGTTGGGACACCGGTTTATTGCCAGAAGATTCGGCTATTTCGCTAAATATTCTATGTGGCCGATAGGATTGTTGGTAGCATTGGGGTCTTCACTTTTCGGTTTTATCTTCGCCGCCCCCGGCGCAGTCATGATATACCCCAGGGCGACCACATTGGGAACAGGCAACGCTAGCAGAGAAAAGATCGGACTCATCTCTCTGGCCGGACCAGCCACAAACATCGGCTTGGCCGTACTATTTCTTGGGTTGGATATTATTCAGCCTTCTTTGCTCTTTGCATTGGGTGCACGAATCAACATTTGGCTGGCCGTGTTCAATCTGATACCGTTCGGTCCTCTGGATGGTACAAAGATATTAGAGTGGAACAAAGGGATTTGGCTGATCTCAATAGCTGTCGCCGGTGGCTTATTTATTGCCCAGGACTTTTTCTTCTAATTCAGTAACAACCTGTTCTCATCACACAAGCAAGCTATTGTTCAATATCGATAAAAAGGTCCGCTATATTTCACGTCTGACGGCCAGGCATAAAGTCACAAGGCAAAAAGGAACGATTTTACCGTGGGTAACTTAATCTCCAGTTACGGCATATAACACAGGGAAAGACATTCTTAGTTTTCTTCTAACTTCACAAAGATGGTTGTATCAGGTCTTTCTTTGGCCCCTAATCGTGTCAGGTGTTTCTCCTCAAGCGTAGAACAGTTTACTCCGCTGAATGGTTGCGAACGTGTTACTTTCACACCGGGAGTAGTTTCCAGCATAGTAATGAAATCATGCTTTCTACACTCGTCAATAAAACCGGTAACCGCTATCCCATACCGCGGGGAACCTATAACTTCAGTCAAGTTCAGACGTAAAGTCTGCGGGGCTTCAAAAAACCTGTTCACCGTCTTCATGTTAATTGGTGGAAGTATAACTAAGTGCATCTTATTACCAACACTGACGTCCTGCCGAATAGCTTTGGGCATATTGTCCTCCTTCTTACTTAGAGGTCTGTACAGTCACAAAGACTTACTTAAACTCCTTAGTAGTGTACTAAAGTCTACCGTTTTGTCTCCAATACTGATAGTCACAAACGGCTAAAATATTACAACCTAAAGGGTCAGTTTGGGGAACCAATAGTCTGAAGGGCAAAGTCACCGGGTACAAATATAGCCGGTAAAGAGGATAAGACTGCGAACCGCGCAAGGCATAAAGGAATGATTTTAAGGAGAGGTCTTTGTATCCAAAGTGCCTTCTATATCAAAAGTCACCGAGTTGTATCAAAAGTCATTTTTCCTTTGGAAATAAATCCATAACCCAAATATCAATGACAATTTTGTTATCAGCATTCCAATTCGAACTGCCAACTTTTGTAACTTTGTAAAGACTCTCTTTACCGCTCACGGATAATGGAATTGTCTCATCCTGCTTTATCAAGGGATAGTTTGGGTCGTGTATCTCAGCGATTTTAACCTGCGTCGGGCTGTTACTGTCAAAAACTCTATATATCATAATCCACTCCTTTTACTTATTCGGTTTCCAGTTCTCTCTTTCTTCCGTAGGACTTCTAAGTTGTCGCCGAAGTAGAGAATGTTAGTATCCACTTTATTGACACCCCCTACGCATGATAGGAAAGTATAGCATGCAGTGGTTTCACCACTTCCAATAAAGACAAGTCTAAACTGCTTTCCGACATGCTAATCATTGCATTGGGGGGATATTACCCCCCTACGGGGATAAACCCCAGCATTGGCCGCATTATTTGAAGGTACGACGTGCCGGGCCAAACACGTTGCCAACGTGCGTGCGGCCCGACCTGCCCAAATTCGCTCTATCTTGGGTGAGTAAATAAGCTATCGGGAGAAATCAATTCTTGGTTGAGATTGCCAACAGCAAATGAAGATTCCTAAATATGGGGTAGCTATTTTGCGTATTCATTTGGCATATGAGTTTCAACATTGCTCACCGGCGGATTGTAAATTCTCTAAAACAATTACCCATTGTCCACTTCTGAGAACAGATGTATAATCTGGCTATCCAAAAAGACTTCTTTCTGGAGCGTGTTATTTGAAGGATACAAGTAAGTCCAGCAAGACAAATCGTAAACAAGCCACATTGGGTGATGCTCTTTTTGGAACGAGATTAGGGGAAGTCCCTGCCAAGTCAGAGCGTAAATCAGGTGCCGACCTCTTTATCGTCGATAACAGTGATTCCGATTGGAAAGTCAAGCAATACCTTCACGAATGGGCTGATATCGCCACCAGTTTTGACATCGCCACCGGATATTTTGAAATTGGGGCTTTATTGGCTCTGGACGGCCAGTGGCAAAAGCTGGATAAGCTCAGAATATTGATGGGCGATGAAGTATCAATGCGGACCAAGCAGGCTCTACTCGCCGGGATTGAAGCCGCCAAGAGCACCTTGGACAACAGCATTGAAAAAGAAAAGGAAAGCAACGACTTTCTTACCGGTGTACCCGCTATAGTTGAAGCCATCAAGAAGAAGCAAATTGAATGTAAGATTTACACCAAAGACAAATTTCACGCCAAGGCCTATATTACCCACGGTAAACAGGCGGTGGTGGGTTCCTCAGCCCTGGTAGGCTCCAGCAATTTTACCGTGCCGGGATTAACCACCAACGTTGAATTAAATGTTCAACTCCGGCGCGAAGTGGAAATCCTACAGCAATGGTTTGAGGAACACTGGAATAAAGCTGAAGACGTCAGTGAAGAACTCCTTAAGGTCATCGAGCGCCAGATTCACGAATATTCACCATTCGATGTTTATGCAAAATCTCTCCAAGAATTCTTCCGCGGCCATGAAATGACTGCCGGAGAGTGGGAAAAATCCGCATCCAAGGTTTTCCCTGTTCTCGACCAGTACCAAAAGGAAGGTTACCAGGCAATATTGAAAATAGCCAACCAGCATGGCGGAGCCTTCCTCTGCGATGGTGTTGGTCTTGGGAAAACATTAATAGGGCTAATGCTCATCGAGCGTCTGATTTATGACCGCAAAAGGGTTTTACTGCTTGTGCCAAAAGCCGCACGGGAACCGGTATGGGATAAGCATTTGCAAAGATATCTCCCTGGACTGGGAGGAGATTATTCCAATCTGGCTATCTATAATCACACAGATCTACTCAGAGAAGGCACTTATTCGGGAAAATTTGAAAAACTAAAAGAAATGACCGATGTCATCATCATCGATGAAGGTCATCATTTCCGTAACCCGGGTGTAAGAGATAAGACTCATTATTGGAAACTGAACAATATTTGCGAAGGGAAAAAGGTCGTCTTTCTTACTGCCACGCCAATTAATAACAGCCTGCGAGACCTGCAGCATATGATTGAATTGTTCTCCCGGCGTGATAACGGCTATTTCAAAGCGGCTCCTCTCGGTATCCATTCATTACCCGGCCACTTTAAGAAGCTGGAGAACGACCTCGAAAAGATAATGGGCGAGAAGGCCACCGGCAATGAAGAGGAGGCTGATACCAACCAGGCCGAGGCTCAGAAAGTGCTCTTGAATGATACACTTTTCAAAGCCTTGGTTGTTCAGCGCAGCCGTGCTTACGTGAAAAAGAGTCAGGAACAACACGGCGGCAATCAGGTGATTTTCCCCACGCGGGAAAGGCCACAGATAGCGCAATACAGCCTGAAAGTAGTCTATGGCCGTCTATTGGAGATGGTGGAGAAGGCTTTTAATAAAGATCAGCCATTATTCTCTCTGGCGATGTATTACCCTCTGGCCTATCTCAAAAAACCACCTGAAAGTAGCAAGGAAGTGGCCTTCAATGTCAACCGTCAGAAACAACTGGTACGTCTCATTCGTATCCTGTTTTTAAAGCGGTTTGAAAGCTCGGCTTTCGCGTTTGAAATGTCATGTCAGGAGCTTCTGCTCAAAATGATGGCTTTTGCTACTAAATACAGCAAGACCGAGGAAGATAAGAAACACCTTGAAAGGTGGAAAATTCGTAATGCTGATTTAATAGGCTATGTTCAGGCAAAACAACTTGAGATGTTTGACGAAGAACCGGACGAGGAGAATGAGGACATTATCTCCCCCGAGATGTTGGAAGCGGTTAAAGAGTTGGAAAACCCGGAAGAATACAAGATTGGGGAAATTCTGTCAGATACGAGAGACGACCTGGAGCAAATCGCGGATTTTCTTAAGGAACTGAAGCAGTTCAAGCCGGCCAACGACGACAAATTGAAAGCCTTAATTAAGATTCTCAAAACTGACCCGGTTGTCTCACAACAAAAAGTTATCATCTTTAGCGAGTTTATGACCACGGCCCGGTATCTGAGAAAGGAACTCGAAAAAGCAGGTATCACCGGGCTGGATGAGATAGATAGTGCCTATAAGGGCAACCGCGGCGAAATTATCACCCGTTTTTCCCCATATTACAATGAACAAACCAGTGCCACCCTTAAAGGCAAAGAAACACGGGTGCTGATATCTACCGATGTGCTTTCAGAAGGTTTGAACTTGCAAGATGCCACACGGCTGATTAACTATGACCTGCACTGGAACCCCGTCAGGCTAATGCAAAGAATAGGGCGTGTTGATAGAAGACTCAATCCCAGCATTGAAGCACAGATTATTGCCGACCATCCGGAACAAAAAGCCCTTCGGGGTAAGGTAATGTATTGGAACTTCCTGCCGCCGGATGATTTGGATGAAATGATTCATCTTTATTCCAAGGTATCGGGGAAAACGTTGCGCATATCTAAAGTATTCGGTATCCAGGGTAAGAAGCTCTTGAGACCGGATGATAATTACGATGACTTGAAAGACTTTAATCATGATTACGAAGGCGAAATATCGGTGCTGGAAAAGATGCACCTGGAATACCAGAAACTGTTACAACAGCATCCAGAACTGGAAGAGCATCTAAACAATCTGCCTGGCAGAGTCTTCAGCGGCAAGTTGCACCCCAAGGAAGGCTCGAAAGCCGTCTTTTTCTGCTATGCTCTGCCAGTCGAGTTGGTGAAAAAAGATGTGGTGGGAGTCGGGGAAAAGGAATGGACCAATGATGGCGGTTTTACTCAGTGGTATCTTTACGATCTGGAAAACGGGAATATTATCACCGAACCGACAGACATCATCGATTTAATTCGCAGCCAGCCGGAAACGCCACGCTTCCGCTCCATCGTTAACGAAACCCTGTCTGAAATACGGCAGAAGATAGAGAAGGAAATCAAGGATTCCTACCTCAAAAAGGTGCAAGCTCCAATCGGAGTAAAGGCTCTTCTGAAAGCCTGGATGGAGCTTTCGTAGTGGAGGGACACTGTGCCGAAACTTGAACTTGATCAGCTTCGCGCCGTAAGTGATCTGCCCTCACTGGTTGGCTACCTTAGAGACCAATTAGAGTGGCCTATTGAAGACGCCAATACCGATGATCTGACGTTTGAGTGGTCTGCTGACACACTGCGAGTTGCCGAACACCATGCCAGTGCTTTGTCTAGTGGTCAAATTCGTCAGTTGCGCAGGGTGACGACCAGCCAGCCGTGGGGTATTTTTCTGGTTGAGTTCAACGATGACAGTGTCCACAGCGGTCTCCTGCGCGAAATTCTGCGTGGTCTTGCGGCTAACCGCCGTCACGCCCCGCATTTACCCGGCTGGGAGCATGATAACCTGCTTTTCATATGTGCAACTAAAGATTACAACCGTATCACCTTCGCTCATTTTCGCGGCGAAAAGATGCAGAAGGCTCGACTTGCCATGTTCGGTTGGCAGCGTGACAATCCCTATTTACGTACCCTTTGCGAATTCAATCTGCCACATCTTCGTTGGCCTGACGATCCTGCGGACACCGCCGGTTGGCTGAAGATCTGGGCGTCCGCCTTTGACAAGGAGCCGCTCACACGGGAATTCTTCAAGCGGTTTGAAAAGGCTCTGGGGGTAATCAAGGCTGACCTTGAAAAGCTCCAGAATATGTCTTCCGCCAAGGCGTACAGTAGTGCCCAGCTTTTATTGGAGCGCTTGCTCTTCCTCTATTTTCTACAAAACCGTGGCTGGTTGAACCGTCAGCGCAACTATTTGCTTGCAGGTTTCGCGACTCACCGAGAGCGCTCGAACGAGTGTAGCTATTATGCAGAATTCCTAGAAAGGCTTTTCTTTACTCTGGCAACTGCTCCGGGGACTGCCTCCGCCTACCAGTTGGAAGGCATACCCTTCCTGAACGGCGGACTTTTTGACGATGACGAATTCCCTTCGCCATCTTCAACGGGGAGGAAGGCCTTTCCACCCCTGCTTATCCGCAACAGTACCTTTGTCTCTGTTTTTGACGACCTGCTTGAAGCTTTCAATTTCACAGTTCGTGAAGACACACCGCTAGACCAGGATGTGGCCGTGGATCCCGAGATGCTTGGCAAAGTCTTCGAGTCCATCGTTCTGCACGCGGAAGCCACTGCTGAATACAATGCCCCGGACAAGCGTAAGGCTACCGGCTCTTACTACACCCCCCGCATAGTGGTGCATTTCATCTGCCGTGAGGCACTCCGCCTCCACCTTAGGGGGCAACTTCCCGGTGCGGAATGGGAGGCGAAGATCCGCACTCTGTTCGACCTCGACGTGACATCCGGCATTGAGGCCGAAGAATTTGGTCTTCTTAAAACAGCTTTCAAACCAGCCGATGGGAGCATATTGTTGGACATTGTGGGTCGCATCAGGATGTGTGACCCAGCTGTAGGCTCGGGGGCGTTCCCGGTTGGCCTCCTGCACGAACTCGTCAATATCCGGCGTATCGCAAAGACTGTTGCCAATGGCTTCGTCGACCCCGTACGGCGTGAGGGCAGCAACTGGATTCACCAAGCCAAAGCCGATATTGTCGAGAACTGCCTGCATGGCGTGGATATCCAACAGCAGGCAATTGAAATCTGCCGATTGCGACTCTGGCTTAGCCTCATTGTGGACTACGATCTTGGTCTCGACCCTTTTGCAGCAGACCCCGCCCAGTTCCGGCAAGCTATCCAGAAGATATCACAGTTGCCCAACCTGGAGATGAATTTCCGGCGCGGTGACAGCCTTTTGGACTATATCTGTGGCGTGAATGTGCGTGTTGCTCCCGAGAAGAGCGAGAGGTACCACAAAGAATTCGTCAAGATACACGACTTGGGTGTCAAGCTCCACCATGAGAAGAAATCGGGCCGCAAACGAGAACTGCGGCTCGATATCCTGCGTTGCCGACTGGAACTGAGCGAACGGGTTCTGAGGGACGAGATAAAGTCCATCGGGAACGCGAATTCACAACTGACACTGAGTATTGTCTCGGCAACAGACTCCGAGACGGCGAAACACAGGCAGGTAGAGCAGGAAACCGGCCGATTGCAGAAGGCACTTCAAGAAGTTGCTGCTAATCAGAAATCAGTGGAGAAGATTGCCTCACGTACTTTCGACGTGCGCTTTTACCCCGAACTCCGTAAGCTGGAAGGGGCGGACTTCGATAGCCCCTTCAATTTCTCCTGGCGAATTGACTTTGCCGATATCTTCCAGGGGGCGGACGGTGGATTCGACATTATTCTGGGCAACCCGCCGTTCGTCACGGCACGTAACCCGGAAAAACGCGAGCTTTACCGGGAACGGTGGAAGCGGGTTTGCCACGGTGCTTATCTTCTCGTGGCCCCTTTTTTCAACCTCAGCTTCGATCTGCTGCGGCCGGGCGGACAACTTGGCTTTATCGTCTCCAATGCCTTTGCCAAGCGAGAGTTCGGTAAGCCACTGGTCGAGGACTTCTTCCCGACGGTCGAGGTGCAGAAGATAGTAGATTGTTCCGGTCTGATGTTTCCTGGACATGGTACCCCTACCTGCATCGTGTTCGGGCAGAATGAGAAACCTGCAGAGAATTCCAATATCCAGATAGCAGCGATACGTCCGGGCGGTGGAGATCTCAGGACAATTCCTGAGGAAAGTCCCCTATGGCACACATTAGAGGCTCACCATGACCAATCTGGCTATATAGATGACCGTATTTCTGTATCCAGTCGCCCGAGAACCGAAATGGCAAAATGGCCGTGGAACTTTGACAGCTCATCACAATCCACCAAAATGCTGATTGATAATAGCTCATTGCTTTTATCCGAAGTTGTGAATGGAGTCGGCTATTCTGTATTAACAAAAAGCGATGACATATTTTTCTTGCCTGCGCACACTGCACGGATCTTCAGAATCGAGGGACAAGTGTTACAAGCCGTGAATGTCGGCGACGAAATCCGGAATTGGAGTTACCGCGATACTTTCGTAGCTATATTCCCTTATGACTCAGATTTTAGGGCAATCAAGATAAATGAGTATCCTAATGTAAAGAAATTTCTGTTGCCATTCCGTTCTAAACTGGAGTCAGTTATTACCTTTGGACAAACAAAACAGGAAGCTGGAAGACAGTGGTTCGAATATTTTTGCCCCTATGAAGAACGGCATAAGATTCAGACTACTATTGCCTTCTCAGATATAACTACCCATAATCACTTTGTTACTTTTACTATTCATCGGCTTTTCAAAGACACGGCTCCGATGGTGATATTAAAAAATAAAGAGGATAGCAATCTTCTGTCTGGGCTTTTGAACTCCAGTTCGGCACTCTTTTGGTTCAAACAAGTTTGTTTCAGCAAGCGTGAGTCGGAGGAGGGCGCCAAGGATACCTATTTCGAGTTTGCCGGCGGTAAGGTCCAACAATTGCCCGTACCCGACACCATCGCTGACGCGATGCGAGGCAACATAAGCGAAAATACCAAATGTTTGATTTCGATGGCATACGCATGCTGGAAATGCGGCCACCAATTGCCCGCTCTTACCATGAAAAAAATCTTCGAGAAGCCGGGGGACGGGTATTACGATTGGGATGCCAAGCTTCCTGGCAATATCGTTCCCGACTCTCGATTGGGTCAACCTTTCCAAACCGCTAAAGAACTGAAAACAGCTTTTTCCTATGCTTGCGATATCCGCGAGCAACTCCGCAACGGCATGATAGCCTTGCAGGAGGAGATGGACTGGCTTGTATATGACGCCTATGGATTGCTTCCCGCGAATTCAAAAGCTGTAGGTCGGGTAACTACGCCATCTCCGCTCGCTCGGGAACAGCGTCCATTCGCTTTATGGCAAGAAAGTGAAGAGAATTTCGATAAGGCTATCTCGCTAATACCAACAGAATGGTCTACCGAACGCAATTTACTCTGGAGCGAACGACTTAGCGCCATCAGCGAAAATGAACACATCCGCCGCATAGAGCAACCGGAATACAAGCGCCGCTGGGACGAACAGTGGAAGGTGGGCAATCGTTGGCAGTGCGGACAGGTCGCGTACAATGCCGAACTTTCCGACGCTTTCGATTGGTGGCTTTATGAGAAGGCCGAATGGTGGCTAGAGAAACAACGAAACGGGGGTCCAGTTTCGCTACGCGAATGGACGGCAGCCATATGGCAGGACGGGCGCGTCCAAGCTGGATGGGAAGGTGTTCGAGGAATACTGGGACTTTCTGCCGAGAGGGACGAGTTTAGCCGTCATTTCTCAACACTGATTAAAGACCAAACCGTTCCAGTAAATATTCCTTTTGCCATACCTTGGGAAGCAATTGAAGGCGATGTTCCTGCATCAGCAAAACGTATCCGTGGCAAGCTAAACGTCCCACGCGAGCGTTTCCGTATCAACGATTCCGGGGAATATGTTTGGGCGGGGAAGAGATAAAGGGGGCTGTTCTGTGGCAGAATTTGACGCTACTAAAATGGATAACGCTGCCAAACAAGCCGATGCGGAGCTGGAGCAAAACGGCCTGGAAAACGTGAGAAGTCTCTAAGGAGAAAACCATGAATAAGGATTTAACCAATTCGCCCCTTGAGAGGCAGAACATCCTGAACAACCCGTATGCCTTGGCAGAGATCGAGAAGGCGGCCGGTATCCGTGGCATTCCCTTTGAAGGCAAGACTGTCGTAATCAAGGAGCAACTTGCATCTTTTTTCGAAGTAACCACACGTACCATAGACAACTATTTGGAAAAATTCGAGGATGAATTACGCCAGAACGGATATGAGATTCTCAAGGGAAAACGGCTTGAAGAATTGAAGGATTCTATCCGTAATAATTTTGTTCACGAAACAGATTTCGTGAACAAAACCATGACACGCCAATTGGGCGTATTTGATTTTCGCGCTTTTCTAAACCTTGCCATGATTGTTAGCGAAAGTGATCGCGCCCGCATACTGCGCCAGGTAATTCTTGATATCGTCATAGATACCATCAACCAGCGTACTGGCGGCGGGACAAAATACATTAACCAGAGAGATGAAGATTTCCTGAAGTCCGCTTTTGTTGAAGAGAATTATCGCAAGCAGTTCACTGATGCGTTGAAGGACTGTGTGGATATGGGCAATTTTAAATATGCCCTCTATACAGATAAAATTTACGTCAGTATCTTCAAGGAACAATCAAAAGAATATCGTAAAGTACTCAGCCTGGATGCTCGAGCAAGCGTCCGCGATACATTTTACTCCGAAGTTCTCGATCTTATCGCTTCTTATGAGTGCGGTTTTGCCGATGAACTTCAAAGAGCAACTAAGGTGAAAAAACGTAAACTGAACTCGTGGGAAGTAGATACCTTGTTTGCCAAATTCGAGGCACAGGCGCACTGGAAGCCCTTGATCGAGAAGGCCAGAACTAAAATGGCCAGCCGGGACCTCGCCTTTCGCGACGCGCTGCATCTCCAGCTTAAGGACTACGTTACCCCCGTGCAACGCGAGGACTTCGAGCGCTTTCTTGGTGACAAGAGTAAGGAACTGTCCGAGCGCCTTGAAGAAGCAAAGGACGTCATGAAACGCTTGAAGGAACGTGATTAATGGCAATCGTTTATCTTACGACCGAGCAAGCTATAACTGTGCATCAGAAAACCATTACCGTGAGTGGTGGTGGTGCGACCGGTATAATTGATATAGGGCCACTTGATGGCGTTCTTCAGCATATTCAGAACGACGAATATTACCCCGACATGGAATCCAAACTCACCCATCTATTTTTTAGCGC
>JAUSGV010000051.1 GCA_030648675.1 Dehalococcoidales bacterium | reverse complement strand
CGCTGTCATTCCCAACTAGATTGGGAATCCAGAAATCGTGCCTCATTATATTAACCTGAACACCTGTTTTCATGGCAACGATGATTTTTGATATTTTATTTTCATCTTTTATTTTTGCTCTTTGCTCTTTGGTCTTTTCTCTTAGTTTTCATCTTTTATTTTTTATCTTTAATCTTATCCCAGTCTCCAGTCCCTAGTCTCTAATCTCCAGTCTTTTATATTTGAACTTTGAGCTTTGATATTTGGTCTTTAATCTTTGGTCTTTTATTTTTTATCTTTTATTTTTAATTTTGTCTTACCATTTCATCATATCGATCTTATCCGCTTCCATCGTTTCCCGGTTGCGGTAGATATTGAAGATAATCGCCAGGCCGATAACGACCTCTGCCGCCGCGACGATGGTGGTAAAAATAACGAATACCTGTCCGGTAAGAGCCGCCGGCGTGACATAACTCGAAAATGCGGCCAGAGCGATATTTACCCCGTTGAGCATGATTTCGATACACATCAGGATTACGATGGCGTTCTTCTTTGCCAGCGCTCCGTAAAGCCCGATGGAAAATAACAGGGCCGAGAGCACCAGGTAATGCTCGAGTCCGACGGTCATGTTATTTCTCCCTCATCAAAACAATCGCTCCCAGCATCACTGCCGGCAGCATACATCCCCATGTCATTGCGAGATTCGGCAAAGTTTATCCCGATGAAAATCGGGAAGCCGAACCGAAGCAATCTATACAGATTCACCCCTCTCACTTCTCCCTCATCAATACGATGGCTCCCAGCATCACTGCCAGCAACAGCACGGCGGCGATTTCGACCGGCAGTATGAATCCGTTTGAGCCAAACAACCTTTCTGCCAGTACCGGGGTTGTCGGTATGGCCGGCGCCTCGCTCGAAATCTGCCAGGTGGTACCGGTAAGGGCGACGGTGATAACCGCGAAAAATAGTCCTGCGGTAATCAGGGCCGGGATCCGCAGGCGGTTGGCCTGGCTGCCGTGCTGCACGTCCCGGGTCAACATGATGGCCAGAACGATCAGGACGGAGATGCCCCCTATATAAATCAGGACCTGTACCGCGGCCAGGAAGTCGGCATTCAGGGTGATGTAGATTCCGGCCACCACCAGGAAACAGGCCACCAGTGCCAGCGCCGCGCGGAAGATGTCGCGCAGCAGCACCACGGCCAGGGCTGTCCCTACCGTCAGGATGGCCAGTGCCCAGAAAATCAAGTCCATAACCATTACTTTTTTTCCGCGATCTTATCGATCAGAAGTGTCTGTGTCGGTAGCTTGGCTGCCCGTTCCGGATAGAAATAGCCGCTGACATGCCGCTCCGGAGTTTCCTTCATCATTTCCTTGCTCTGTACCAGGTCGCCCCGTTTGTATTTTGCCCGTTCGTAGTCATAGCCCATGTGTAATGCGTCCCAGGGGCACGATTCCACGCACAAGCCGCACATAATGCAGTAGCCGGTGTCGACTTCATACGTAAAGACCTTATTTTTCTTCTCGACTTTAACCGGGTCTACGGTCATATTAATGGCGCTGATATGACAGGCCCGGGCACAGATCTGGCAGCCGGTACACTTTTCCTCGCTCCAGATGAGTTCGTTACCGCGAATCCGGCGGGAGACGTTCAGTCGCTGCTCCGGATACTGGTTGGTGATCGGGTGGCGGAATAGATATTGCAGGACCACCCACATGCCCTTGGCCATGCCCTGACCGGAACGTTTAAACTCCAACTCGGCCCCATCCCAATTTAAAATTTCTCGCGAATAGCACGACCAACACAAAGGCAATTACGATGTTTACCGGTATCAGCAGCGCCGTGGCGTCAGGCCAGAGGATTACCTCGATGGCCGTAATCGTTAAGTTAAGTAAAGCTAAAGGAAAGAGGAACTTCCAGGCGAACGACATCAACTGATCGATCCTGACCCTCGGCAGAACGGCTCGTATCCACATGATGACGAAGAATACCAGTATCACCTTAACCAGCAGCCAGAGCCACCCCGGCAGGAACGGCCCCAACCAGCCGCCGAGGAAGAAGGTCGCCACGAGGGCGGACATTGCCAGCGTCTCGGCGTATTCCATCAGGTAAAACAGGGCGAATTTCATGCCGGAGTATTCGGTATGAAAACCGGCGATGATTTCCGAATCCGCTTCCATAAGGTCGAACGGCGTCCGGTTTATCTCGGCTAGGCTGGCGATAAAGAAGATGAGAAAGCCCAGCGGCTGCGTCAAAATCAGTGGGAAGGTCTCCCCTTGAGTTATCACAATCGTGTTTAACGCCTGCGTACCGGTAAGCAGCATTACGCCTACCAGGGACAAAACCAGCGGTATTTCGTAGCTGATTACGGCGGCGACGTCACGCATGGCGGAGATGATGGTGTATTTGTTATTGGAAGCCCAACCGGCCATGAATACGCCCAGCGTCGATACCGAACCGACGGCGATGACGTACAGCACGCCGACATCCAGGTCAGCGAGAGATCCCCCGTTCTGGAACGGAATCACGACGAAAATCATCAAAGCGGGCACCAGTGCCACTATCGGTGCCAGGAAGTGCACGATTTTATCCGCCTTTGCCGGAACGATATCTTCTTTGAGAAGGACTTTAAGGACGTCGGCTACAGGTTGGAGCAGTCCGAACGGACCGGCGCGGTTGGGGCCTAGCCTGGCCTGCAGGCGTGCCAGGGCGCGCCGCTCGTACCAGATAAAGCCCATGACCACGGTGAGGACGGAAATAAGGATGAGCAGGGAGAAGAGAATCCAGTGTCCCCAATCGAATTCAGTCAATTAACGGTCCACCTCACCCATTGTGATGTCGATACTGCCGAAGATGACGATGGCGTCGGCTATCTTCCAGCCGATACACATGTCGCGCAGTGCCGTCAGATTCATCAGCGACGGTGCCCGGACATGCCAGCGGTAAGGCCTGTCCGTACCGTCGGAGACCAGATAGAAGCCGAGTTCCCCCTTTGGTGCTTCGACGTGGGCGTAAGCCTCGCCTGCGGGCGGTTTCAGGTTAAGCGAAACCTTGGTGGTGACCGGCCCTTCGGGCAGTTTTTCGGTGGCCTGCTTGAGGATGCGTACGCTCTGGCGCATCTCCTGTAGCCTCACCTGGTAACGGTCGTAGCAATCGCCCGCCGTTCCGGTGGGGATATCGAATTCGTAACGGGAATAAACGGAATATGGGTCTGCCTTGCGCAGGTCCCATTTCACACCGCTGGCCCGCAGGACGGGACCGCTGGCGGAAATGTTTATCGCTTTTCCTGCCGGTAAAATACCGACGCCCTTGGTACGGGCGAGGAATATTTCGTTCATCGATATGAGCCGGTCGTATTCGTCGATGTGGGCGTCCATCTCGGCGACGAATTTGCGCAGCGCCGGCATGAATTCTTCCGGAACGTCCTGGCTCAAGCCGCCGAAACGCATATAGTTGTAGGTCAGCCGTTGGCCGCAGCACATTTCGAAAAGGTCGAGTATCTTCTCCCGTTCGCGGAACATATAAAGGATGGGGGTTTGAAAAGCCCCGCAGTCGTTTACAAAAGCCCCGAGGGCGACGAGATGGCTGACGATGCGCTGCAATTCCGCGAAGACGACCCGCAGGACGTCGGCCCGTTCCGGCACGGCGATGCCGGCCAGCTTTTCTACGGACAGGACGTAGGCGAAGTTGTTGCTCATCGACGCCAGGTAGTCCAGCCGGTCGGTCAGGCAGATGCTCTGCTTGTACGTATAGGCTTCGCCGAGCTTTTCCAGGCCGCGGTGCAGGTAGCCGAAGACCGGCTCCAGGTCGACGATGACTTCGCCGTCGAGGGTTGCCCGCAGTCGAAAAACCCCATGGGTACTGGGGTGCAGCGGACCTATATTAAGAACATACTGTTCGGTTTTAAGCACCATCGGTGAAGTCCTTACGCAGCGGGTAGCCCTTGAATCCGTCCCAGAGGAAGATGCGCGTCAATGAGGGATGGCCCTCGAATTTGATGCCGAACAGGTCGAATATTTCCCGTTCCTGAAAGTCGGCTCCCTGCCAGAGCCCGGTGAGCGACGGCATTACCGGATTTTCGCGGTCGCGGCATTGTACCTTCAATACCAGCGACTGGTTGTTCTTTAGCGAAGTTAACTGGTAGACCAGTTCGAAATATTCTTTGTAATCGACTCCGGTGATGCTGCAGAGAAAGTCGAACTCGAAGCCCGGCTCGCTCTTGAGAAAAGCAGCCATGGCGATGAGGTCCTCGGTTTTAACGAGGATGCTGTCCTTATTTGTTTTTATTACGCTTTCGGGGAACTTGGGCCCCAGTTTCGCGGCTAAATCTTCGCCGGAAATCGCGAGCGTCATTTCTACCTACCCTCTGTCATCCCCAACTTTTCCTTGTCATTCCCCGCGTAGAGCCTGTCCCGTACCGCGATACGGGACGGGGAATCCATCCAGCCGCTCTGTCATTGCGAGTTTCGGCATCGAGCCGAACCGAAGCAATCTATATTAATTTCCCCCACCTGTCATTGCGAGACGGTGGCACAGAACCTGCCCCGTACTTGATACGGGGCGTCCCCGCCTGTGTATTTCCCGTTTCCTCTCTTTGGTAAAGAGAGATTTTCCCCACATATATTTCTTCACCCAGATAACTCTACTTCCCCACCTGTCATTGCGATATCCTTCCGCTGAAGGACCGAATCAATCACCTTCTCACCTGTCATTGCGAGATTTGGCATCCAGCCAAACCGACCTGCCCGCCGCACACCTGCTCGCCGTACAAACTTTGGCAGGCGAGAGGCTTCCTGCCCGCCGTCCCTTCGTGACTTCGGCAGGCGGGTGGCAGGCGGGAGCAATCTATACTGATTTCCCCCTCTCATTACTTTTCTAAGAGCTACCATTTCCTCTCTATCAAAAATTGTCATTCCCCGCGTAGGCGGGGAATCCATCTAGCTGCTCTGTCATTGCGATATCCTTCCGCTGAAGGACCGAATCAATCACCTTCTCACTTGTCATTGCGAGTTTCCGCATCGAGCGGAACCGAAGCAATCTATAAATCGTTATCTTTTATCTTTGATTTTTGATCTTTGCTCTTATCCCAGTCCCTAGCCCCCAACCCCCAGTCCCCAGCCCCAGTCCCTAGTCTCTAATCTCCAGTCTTTTATATTTGAACTTTGAGCTTTGACATTTGAACTTTTTGCTTTTTGCTCTTTTATCTTTTATTTTTACTTTCTAATTATCTTCTCTTT
>JAUSGV010000038.1 GCA_030648675.1 Dehalococcoidales bacterium | reverse complement strand
GAGGTACGGTGGCAGAGCGATTGGTTCGGGAAGTTTTCCCTTGCCGACGTCATCCGGCTGACCAGCCGTTTCACCGTGGCCCAGTTGCTCGCCCGCGACGATTTTAACAAGCGTTTTACTGAGCAACGGCCTATCGCCGTGACCGAGTTAATGTATCCTTTGCTGCAGGCCTACGACTCGACCGTGATCCAGTCCGACGTCGAATTCGGCGGTATAGACCAGAAATTCAATATCCTGGCCGGACGCCAGTTACAGGAAATGGTGGGGCAGCGGCCGCAGCAGTGCGTCATGACGCCCTTGCTCGTGGGCACCGATGGCGTCCGCAAGATGAGCAAGAGCCTGGGGAACTACATCGCCGTCGCCGAACCGGCAAAAGAAAAATACGGTAAAATAATGTCCATCGCCGACGACCTGGTTTTGCAGTACTTCGAGCTGCTGACCGACGTCCCTGATAAAGAGCTGGCCGGGTTTAAGCAGGACATGGAAAACGACGCCGTCAATCCCATGACGTTGAAGAAGCGGCTTGCCCGCGAGATAATCACGCTGCTCGACGGTGAACCGGAGGCTTTAGAAGCGGAGCAGCATTTCGAAAAAGTGCACCAGAAAGGCGAAATGCCCGAAGAGATTCCGGAATATCATCTCGCCCACGGAGCGAGTTGCGTCGACGTTATCACCGTGCTCGTCGAAAAGGGCTTTGCCAAAAGTCGCGGTGAGGCTGCCCGGCTGGTAAAGCAGGGTGCCGTGGCGAAAGACCACCAGAAACTGGCGGAATCCGACCGCGTTGTCCCCGTCCAGAACGGTACCGTGTTCGAAGTGGGCAAAAAGCGCCGTTTCATCCGTATCGTTGTTGACGAGCTGTAACTTTTAATGACCGTGTCAAACTGGAGGAAGCCGGAATCCAGCCTCTATAAAAAAGTCTCTCTCCCCTTGCGGGAGAGATGAAAGTGAGGGGACATCAATTGTCGTTGCGAGATTCCCCGATTTTGATCGGGGAACCGAAGTGCCGATTCTCATGCGGCATCTCCCGATTTCGCCCCTCATACGGGATGCCGTATGAAGATAATGAATCGGCACCGTATGACTTTATGGAATCGGGACAATCCGTACAAATTCGGTGTAATTTATGCAGCATTCCGACGGCCGCTTTAAGGGACATGACGGGCTCGACCTGTATTATCAATTCTGGATGCCGGAAGAAAAGCCGAAAGCCATCCTTTTAGTCGTGCACGGTTTCGGTGAGCATGGCGGTCGCTACGGTAATCTCGTCGATTATTTCCTGCCCCGCGGTTATGGCATTTGTACTTACGACCTGAGAGGACACGGGAAATCAGAAGGCATAAGGGGATACACCGACCGGTTTTCTGACTTTGTTAACGATCTTGATATTTTCCGTGAATTGGTACAAAGCCGGCATCAAAATGTGCCGCTCTTTCTGATAGGACACAGCACCGGTGGCACGATCGCCGCGGCTTATTCCGTCTCTCATCAAAACGGCTTTCGCGGGCTCGTTCTCAGCGGAGCATTATTAAGTCCACCTGCAGATGTTCCGGCTGTTACGATTTTCGCTGCCCGCCTTCTTTCCCGGTTTGCACCTCGAACGGGCCTTTATAAGCTGGATGCTGATGCCGTCAGTAGTGACAAAGGTGTAGTGGATGCTTACGTCCACGACCCACTGGTTTATCAGGGCAAGGTCCGTGCCAGAATGGGCGTCGAATTAATGGACGCGATGGCGATGATTCGCCGGCGGGTATCTGAAATACGTTTGCCGGTATTGATAATGCACGGCGACGCCGACCGGTTATCGGACCCCGAAGGCAGCCAAACTGTATATAACGGGGCGGGGTCTGCCGATAAAACGCTTAAACTGTATACGGGCTTTTATCACGAGATTTTTAACGAACCCGGTCGGCAGCAGGTCTTCGCCGACATGGATGAGTGGTTGGTAGCTCACATTAAGGGGCTCTGAGCTTCGGACGGCTTATTACACCAAAAACGTTTGGTATAGATTGTCCCGATTCTCCAAAATCATGCGGGATGCCGAAGAAATCGGCACTTCGGGTTCCCGATTTCTATCGGGATAGACTGCTCGATTTCGAATCTCGCAATGACATCACGGCTGGATTCCGGCCTTCGCCGGAATGACAATTCAGATTATACGCGGCAATCTTTTTTAACAAACACCTCTCTTTCGCAAAGAGAGGTTAGGAGAGATTTTTATCCTTTGAAAATGCCCTGCTAATTGCTTATCTCAATCTTTTTAATCCACGGCGGATTAACCGGGCGGCTGGTCTCATCCGGATTGCCGGGGCCGACCGGCACCGAGGCTATCTTCTGAACGATGTCCATCCCGCTGACGACCTTGCCGAATTGAGTATAGTTGGGGAAACCATTCAGGTTTACCGCATCCGGGCCGGTGCAGATAAAAAACTGACTGCCGTTCGTATTCGTGTGTGCCCCGGCGTTAGCCATGGCGACAATCCCGGTCTCATAGGCGTGCTTTGGCGGCAGTTCGTCGTTAAACCTGTAGCCGGGGCCGCCGCCACCCGTGCCGGCGGGGTCGCCGGTCTGGATCATGAAGTCTTTAATGATGCGGTGGAAGATAACGCCGTTATAGAAGCCCTGGTTGGCCAGGAAAACAAAATTATTTACCGTATTCGGTGTCTCGTTGGCAAAAAGCTGGATCTTGAAAGATCCCAGGGTGGTGGTAACCGTGGCGTAATACGTTTTTGAGGTATCTATCTGCATCGCCGGCGGAGAACTCCACTGGTTCGGTGTTAGTTTTGGTGGGGGCTCATACGAGTTGGAACCGCCGCAGGCGGTCAACAAGACTGATGACATGAGTAAAAACATGATCATTTTGCGCATGTTGTCGTTCCTCCAAAAAGTGAAGTATAACGGGAAAATGTGGGTGAATCAAGTCTGAAGTGACAACAATCGCTTGCCCGACCTCTTTGCAAAAATCGCTAGGTCGGATATACTAACGTGGCGAATAAATACGCCTTTTTAATAGGTTGTGGAGATAAGAATGACAGAGTTACGCATCCCCGGCCCGACCCCCTGTCCCCCGGAAGTGCTCCAGACGCTTTCCCGCCAGATGATCGATCATCGCGGCGGCGAGTTCGTCAAGATCATGAACCGGGTAACGGACAAACTGAAGCAGGTATTCATGACCAGGAACGATGTTCTTGTTCTTACCGGCTCGGGTACGGGAGGTCTTGAGGCCGCTGTCGTCAATACGCTATCTCCCGGTGATAAAGTCCTCGCGGTTTCCATCGGTGCTTTCGGCGACCGGTTTGCGACGATTGCCAAATCGTTCGGTGCCGACGTCGTCCCGATGAATGTGGAATGGGGGAAAGCGGCCGATCCCGATGAGATCAAGAAAGCCTTGCAAGCTGATGCCAAGATCAAAGCCGTACTGGTTACTCACAACGAGACCTCGACCGGTGTTACCAACGACATTGCGGCCATCAGCAAGGTAGTGAAAGGCTTCGAAAAGCTGATGATGGTTGATAGTATCAGCGGTATGAGCTCGATAAAGTGCGCCGTCGACGAATGGAAACTGGACGTCGTCCTGTCCGGTTCGCAAAAGGGCTGGATGGTGCCGCCCGGTCTGGTTTTCGCCAGCGTCAGTGCGGAAGCCTGGAAAGCCCATGCCGCCGCCAAAATGCCGCGTTATTACTGGGATTTTTCTGCCGCCAAGAAATTCCTGGAGAAAGGCCAGACGCCGTGGACGCCTGCCGTCTCAATTGTTTACGCCATGGATGTCGCCCTCGACATGATGCTTAAAGAAGGCATGGACAACATATATGCCCGCCACAAGCGGTGCTCTGAAGTTGCCCGCTCCGGCGTGAAAGCGATGGGACAGCATCTTCTGGCCGACGAAAAATGCGCATCGAACACCGTTACCGCCGTTACCGCTCCGGAAGGACTTGACGTCAAGGAACTGCGGCGCATTCTCCGCGAGGAGCATCAGGTCGTGATCGCCGGCGGACAGGGTAAGCTGGAAGGCAAGATTTTTCGCATTGGCCATTTGGGTTGGGTAAATGAGGACAACATTAAGACCGTCCTCGCCGCTCTAAAAGTGGCCTTACCGAAAGCCTTGGCAGTTAAGAAATAAATACGCCACTGTCATTGCGAGACCATTGAGGCTTTGGCTCAAGGCGAAGCAATCCGGGTGCGTTATAAAGAAAAGAGAGTAAAAATGAATATATTGGTATCCGATCCGCTTGGTGAAGAAGGGATCGCTATTCTTCGCAACGGGAACCATGTCGACGTAAAAACAGGGATGAAGCCCGCCGAGCTGATCGGCGTTATCGGTGATTATGACGCTCTGGTTGTGCGCAGCCAGACCCAGGTTAACGCGGACGTTATCCGCGCCGGTAAAAAATTGCAGGTCATCGGCAGGGCCGGTGTCGGCGTTGACAATATCGATGTCGCTGAGGCCACGAAACAGGGCATCATCGTGGTTAACGCTCCTACGGGGAATACTATTTCGGCTGCCGAGCATGCCATAGCCTTGATGATGGCTCTCGCCCGTAACATTCCCCAGGCGAATGCGTCGCTAAAAGGCGGGGCGTGGAAGCGCAGCGAATTTACCGGTGTCGAAGTCAGAAATAAAACGCTCGGCGTTATCGGTATGGGTAACGTTGGCTCCGAGGTTGCCCGCCGCGCCCGCGGGCTGGATATGAAGGTCATTGCCTACGACCCTTACGTTTCTGCCGATTATGCCCGCAATATGCAGATCGAATCCGTATCGCTGGAACGGATTTACAAAGAATCGGACTTTATTACGCTGCATATTCCGTTGACCGATTCCACCAAAGGGCTAATCGGGGCGAAAGAGATCGGCATGATGAAGCCGAACGTTCGGATCATCAACGCTGCCCGCGGCGGACTTATCGATGAAGAAGCCCTCGTGCAGGCTATCAAGGAAAAGAGAGTTGCCGGAGCGGCCATCGACGTCTTCGTTACCGAACCGACGACGAAGAGCATCCTCTTTGAAGAGAATAATATTATCGTGACCCCGCACCTGGGGGCCTCGACCGCCGAAGCCCAGACCCTGGTTGCCAAAGACGTTGCCGAGCAAATCGTCTCTGTCCTCAAAGGGGAACCCGCAAGATACGCCGTCAATGCCCCGTTCATTTCTTCGGAAGCCTTCTCGGTCCTGGGTCCGTTCATCAAAGCCGCGGCTGTTACCGGCAGGCTGGTACGCCAGTTATCCGAAGGGCAAAAAAGTTCCCTCCGGATCAAGTATCAAGGGGAACTGGCCGATATCGATACCAATATCCTCAAGGCGACGGTTATCGGCAGTTTACTCGAAGGTGTCAGCGAGGAACGCGTCAACGTGGTGAATGCCAACCTGGTGGCGGCCCGCCGCGGTCTGTCCATTGTCGAAGAAAAAGAATCGACCTGCGAAAACTATTCCGGTCTGATCACCGTGACCGCGTCTGATAAACAAGGTGCCACGACGGCCGCCGCAACGGTGCTGCGGGGTGAACCTCATATCGTTCGCGTCGGTGATTACTGGGTGGATATCGTCCCGACCGGCAGCTATTTCTTGTTCAGCGATCACGAGGACCGGCCGGGTATGATCGGTGCCGTCGGCAAGATCACCGGCGATGCAAATATTAATATCAGCTCGATGATTCTGGGCCGTCTCAAGGCGAGAGGCCAGGCTTTGATGGTGCTGGCCCTGGACGAACCTCTCTCGGAGAAGCACCGCCAGCAGGTACTGGCCCTGCCCGGTGTGCAAACGGCTAAAATAGTCAAGCTTTAGTCGGCGGCAAAAGAAACGGCTGCCGGGCAAGGGGTGGGGCAGGGTATGAAAGAGCTCCTTTTTTACTCGGTAGCCGGCACGATGATCGGTTTTATTGCCCAGGCTTTCGGGGCAAACATCGGTGTGATTCTGCTTACCTCTTTGGTGATCCCACCACTTATCCTACTTGTCATCAGGATTATGCGTTATTGATATTATCACGATAGTGAGCAGGAACACTTATGCTGAAATTACCATACGTTGAAAAAGTCGAGTTACATGAAGCATTAGAAAGGGAAGAATAGGCCTGAAGTTATGGCGAAAAAAAGACTGCATAGAATTGCGGCCGTTTTAATGATATGTGCTGGTGTCCTCAATATACTCTTGTTCGTCATCGCTATTTCCAGGATCGTCGACGTAAAAGCAGTGATTGGCGTTTCATGGGCGATTTCGCCGTTACCGTACTTCGGCGTTGCCACGGGGTTCACCGGTCGTGCCGGCCTATCGAACGTGTTGGCGTTCGTCTATCTCGCCGGGATACTGGCCGCCATCCTCGGCGGTACTATTTTTCTGTTGAAAAATACCGTCGTTCCCTGGTTGATAGGGACAATAGGGGCGCTTCTCTGTTTCCCGTTACTGGGGATAGCCTCTGTTGTAGTGACGGTTTTGTCCCGGTCTAGATCAGACGGTTGATGATTAATCCCGCCGGCGGCTTGGGGTAAAAGTAGGTTGACTTCTTGGGCATCCGGTCGCGCGCATCGGCGATGGCCTTGATCGTTTCCGCCTTGATCGGCTTTAGCAGAAACGCCAGTTGGAATTCTCCGGCCAACACCCGGTTTACGGCGTCCCGTTCCTCATAGGTGTAATTAACGAGTGTGCTGTAATCGGCCCCCAGACCTAAAAGCTCTTCCAGAATAACGTGGTCGATGACGCTTACATCCAGCCCTTTGTATATGTCGGAGTGGAAATAGGGCATCATCGAGTTTACATCGGCGTCGCGGCGAAGCCGCAGCAGTACCAATTTGCCCGGAATCAAACCGCAGACTGCTGCCCGGATATCATTTTCCCCCTTGAGTTGACTCTCCAGTTTTTGGAACACGTCTGGAACCTTTAAGGGGATTTCTTCCATATCGAAAAAGACCTTGAGCTTGGGGAGCAGTTGGTCGAGCGTAGATTTGTTGATACCGCGGACCAGACGGTGTGGCGGCAGGATCATCCCGGGATCGGCGAAATCGACTAGCGTCATCATGACGAAATTAAAGCCTTCGTCACCGGTAGTTTCCGGGGAAGAAGCGAGCCGCTGGCGCTTGTAATTTAAAGCACTTTCATACCGGTGATGCCCGTCGGCAATGTAGATCGGCTGTTCGTGTAGGCTGTCTTGTACCTTCTTGATCGCGGCGGGATCGGTAACCGCCCACAACAGATGCCCTTCATCGCCGGTCTTTTCCAGATACAGGAGAGGCGTTCGCCGCTCCGCGGCGGCGATAACCTGGTTTATCTGCTTGTTAGGGTCTTCATACAATGCCATGATGGAACTGGTATTGGCCTGCAACGTCCATAAAAGATTCAAGCGGTCGGCCTTCGGCTTGGTCATAGTGCCTTCATGGGGACGCACGATCATCTTTTCCCATTCTTCCACACGCACGCGAACGATCAGATTTCTACGCTTGTGTTCTTTGCCGCGGTAGGTGAAATAATGGTCGTGGATGTAGATCGCGGGAGACGCGTCGGTTACCATCACGCCCTGCTTCAGCCACTGTTCCAGCGTTGTCGCAGCCCGCGTATATTTGTTGTCGCTGTCGGTGTCCTGCGGCAACTCCCGGCTGAATTCGAGGCGGACAAAGTTAAACTCGTTCTTCAGGTAGAGGTCTGCCTGCTGCTGGGGGCTAATAATGTCGTACACCGGGCAGATAATATCCGTCCAGTGTTTCAGAAGCTCTTGATTATAGTGTGCCCCGTGAAAGGGTCGAATATCGGTCATTTTCCTTCCATCTCGCCCGAAAACGGGCGAATATATTTTTGCCGACCTAGTTTAACGTATGTGACTCTCCAGTGCAATGCTTTCCAAATAACCAATCACCAAGATACAATAACCAAACAATTTCCAATTACCAAGATACAAATAAACTTGATTTATATAGATTGCCTCGGTTCAGCTCGATGCTGAATCTCGCAATGACAGCTCGGGCGTATTGGCGTTTCGGATTTCGGGTTTAGTGCTTCGGATTTCGCCTGATTCCATATGTTATACTGAGTTTTGGAAAATCTCCGCTTAGTGCCGCGTTATGACTGATATCGAGAAAGCCAAAGAACAAATAGAAAAACTTCGCGCTGAGATCAACCGGCACAACTACTTCTACTACGTAACGGACAATCCCGAAATCAGCGACGCTGAATATGACGCGCTGATGCAGCAACTGAAACAGCTTGAGGAGAAATACCCACAGTTCGCCTCGCCCGATTCCCCCACGCAGCGGGTAGGGGCTGCTCCTGTTGCCGCCTTCGGCGTTGTCGAGCATCCGCTCCCGCTTTTGTCCCTGGCTAATGCTTTCACCGATGACGATATATTTACCTGGTACAACCGCGTGGTCAAGCTGGTCGGTTCGCAAAAATTCGCCCTTGCTTGCGAGCATAAGATGGACGGGCTGGCGATCGCTCTTACCTACGTCGATGGACGTTTTACCACGGGTGCTACACGGGGCGACGGTTTCCGCGGCGAGAATATAACCCAGAACCTGAGAACGATCCGCAGCATTCCGCTTGCCGTGCCGAACGATGCCCCGCCCCGCTTCGAGGTACGCGGCGAGGTCTATCTCCCTAAAGCCGGTTTTCACAAGTTAAACGAGGAACGCGCGGCAGACGGCTTACCCCTTTTTGCAAATCCCCGCAATGCGGCCGCCGGCTCGGTGCGCCAGCTTGACCCGCGTATTACCGCCAGGCGCCCCCTGGATATATATATTTACAGCTTGGGTTGGGCGGAAGGGAAAACGGTACCGGACACTCACTGGGGAAGAATGGATTACCTTGAATCCCTCGGGTTTAAAGTCAATCCCAATAATGCCCTCGTTCAGAACATCGAAGAAGCCGCGAAATATTACCATTCCTGGGTGCAGCGGCGTGCCGCCCTGCCTTATGAAGCCGACGGCATCGTCATTAAAGTTGACCCCATCGCCCTTCAGTACCAGTTGGGTAACGTCGCCCACGAACCGCGCTGGGCTATCGCCTACAAATTCCCCGCGATTCAGGCAACGACGCGGTTGAAAGAAATACGGATAAGCGTAGGCCGGACCGGTACCCTCAACCCTTACGCAGTGATGGAACCGGTAGCTGTCGGCGGCGTAACCATTCGCCAGGCTGCCCTGCACAACGAAGACGACATTCGCCGCAAGGACATTCGTGAAGGGGATTGGGTTTATATCCAGCGCGCCGGCGAAGTAATCCCGGAAGTCATCGGCCCCATAGTGAACCGGCGCACCGGTGCAGAAAAAGAGTTTAAACTCCTCGAGAAAATATTCGATAAGCAGAAAGGCCGCCCCGCCTGCCCGGTTTGCGGCTCCGAGGTTTTCCGCCCGGAGGGTGAGGTCATGTATTACTGCTCCAACGCGGCTTGCCCGGCGCAGGTTGAAGCCCGACTGGAACTGTTTACCTCGCGAGGAGCAATGGATATTCGCGGCATCGGGGAATCCATGGCTGCTACCATGCGGCGTGAAGGACTCGTCAAAGATGTGGCCGATCTGTACTACCTCACCAAAGAACAGATCGCCGGGCTTGAGCGGATGGGTGAAAAAAGCGCTTCCAACATCATAAATGCCATCGAGAAAAGCAAAAACAGGCCCCTCTCCCGGGTAATATTTGCTCTCGGTATACGGCATATCGGCGAGGAAATGGCTCAACTTCTCGCCGGGCATTTTAACAGCATGGACGAACTGGCTAACGCCACCGAGAATGACCTTACCGCCGTTCCCGGGGTCGGGCATAAAATTGCCGAGAGCGTGGTCAATTTCTTCAACCAGGAAGACAACAAAAGAATCATTCAGAAACTCAAAGACAAGGGAGTCAGGCTGGAAAATGAAAAAGCTGCCATATCGAATCTCCCGCTGTCGGGTATGGAGTTTGTTGTTACCGGTACCTTGAAGGCGTTCAGCCGAGATACCGCCCATGAAAAAATAAGAGCGCTTGGTGGCACTGCCAAAGACAACGTTGCGAAGCAAACCGCCTACCTGGTGGTCGGCGAGGAACCCGGCTCCAAGCTCGCCCGCGCTCAAGAGTTGGGTATTAAGCAACTCACTGAGGCGGAATTTATTAATTTGTTGAAAGAAAAGGGACAATAGGCTTATGAAAATATCGATTCGATATTGTGCGTACTGAATTTCCAGTATTCATGCTGTCAGGGTGGCGGCAAAGATAAAACGTGAACTCAACGCCGACGTAGAGATGGTTCATGGGCGGTACGGCGAGTTCAAAGTCATTGTAGACGGTGAGACAATCATCGATGGCGGTGCCAAGGTTATTCTTGGTATTATGCCGTCCGCGAAAGAAATCATCGAAGCGGTTCGAAGTCATTTGCCCGAAGCCAATAACGAAGCAGGTTAAAGGAAACCAAGAAAGGTAACTAACATGAAACTAATTGTCGGCCTGGGGAACCCCGGGCAGAAGTATACGAACAACCGGCATAATCTAGGGTATATGTGCCTGGCCGAGTTCGCCAAAGCCCACAAGATAAAACTGGATAAAAAGCAGGGGCTGGCGCGTACCGGCACCGGTGAAATCGGCGGCGAGACAGTGATCCTGGCTCGTTCCCAAACCTATATGAACGAGAGCGG
>JAUSGV010000036.1 GCA_030648675.1 Dehalococcoidales bacterium | reverse complement strand
ACGATAAAGTTCTGTGCGAAGTGTGGGAAAGAGGCAGCACCCCAAGCCGAATATTGCCAATACTGCGGTACCCCTATTCAACAACAGCTGGCGCGGCGCAAGAACAAGAATACCGCAGTTATGCTCGCGATTTCCTTGAGCTGGTGGGCCTGGCTTTATACATACAAGAAGGATAAATGGAAACTCTGGTCAGGCACGGGGCTTGGTGCAATCAGCAGCGGTGTTATAAGTGTATATATCCTCAAACAGGTTGAGGACGCGATGAATCTGGTGAACCAGGCGATGGCCGGGGTAGTGAGCGAAACACCGTTGGCGGGTAGTGCCCCGGCATGGGCCACCTGGTCGACAATCGCTTCCTTTGTGATTGGCGGGGTGTGGGTATGGTCCATTGCGGATACGGCCATGAAACGCAGTGAGTGGTACAACACGTATTATAGTGACGAATAAACAAACTAACTAACAAATCCGAAATCCGAATATCGAAATACGAAACAAGCACGACCAAAGTTCAAATGACCAAATATCAGACCGAGATTGCCACGCCTCCGCTAGAGGCGGAGGTATCGCAATGACAGTTGGAGACTGGGGCTAGGGACTGGGGGCTGGGGGTTGGGGGTTGGGGATTAGGGGTGGTTGCAACAGGTTCCCTCCAAAATTTGCTCAAACTGGTCGGTAATCCTGTCCCAACTATAACTTTCTACGAATTGCCGGGCTTTAATGCCCAGTTTCTGGACCTGACCGGTACTCATCAGTTCCATGGCTTTGCTTACCGTATCTTCCGGACGGTCGATATAAACAACGCCGTTGCCTTCGCCAAATTCCCTCATGACTCCCGGTAGCTTGGTGGATATCATTGGTTTCTGCATGGCCATGTATTCGTAAATCTTTGCCGGCAGACCGTCGTGCATAATCTTTTCCGCCGGGTCGGCTGGCAGGAGGCAAATATCGGCCGCGGCGATGAAACCAGGCATTTCTTCATAAGGGCGGCTCCCGGTGAGAATCATGGTATTCTCTAGCCCATGCTCTTTTTGTATCCGCTCGAGATCGCGAAAGGCGTCACCCTCGCCGACAATGAGAAATTTAATGTTCTCCCTTTTCAGCCGGGCTAGTTCGAGAGCAACTTCCTTTAATCCGGAAAAATGGTAAAGCCATCCCATAAAGAAGAGAACGACATCGTCCTTCTTTATGCCGTATTGTCTTCTGACCGGCTCGCCACTTATGGCAAGATTAAATGTTTTTAGCGAAATGCCGGGTTTTACGACCTCGGTCCTATCGGGCATCGCACCCAGTTCGGTGACGAAATCTTTCATTTTGGCGCTAACCGTGATGACTTTGTCCGACTGCCGGAGAATACGGCTCTCGATGAACTTCCCCAGGGGTTGAAAGGGTTTAAAGGGGATGAGCCAGTGCAGGACATCAAGCCAGTGGTAGACGAACGGGATGCCATGCTTCCTGGCCGCTTTTACCGCCAGACAGGCGTTTAAGATACCGAAACCGATGATGACATCCGGCTTGAATTCCTCGATTTGCCGTGCGATTTCGCCGTGGTGAGTGAAAAGCAGCGAAACATAATCCAGCCCGGGAATTTTAACTATACCGGGGCGAATGACGGCAACCTTGGCGTTGTCATAGATTTTGTGTACGTTGGGGAATGTCTGGCGCCGCGAAAAAAGCTCTCTCTTACCCTGCGTCCGCCATAAAAGTTCGTAGTCAATGACATGTATCTCGTGTCCCCGTAATGAGAGCATCTCCGCGAGATGGTGCTGCTGTAGCGGATTCCGTTTAATCCAGTCTGTTTCCTGGGTAATGAGCAGTCTCATTCCGCACCGGCTAATTCTCTTTCCACCAGTTCGCAGACGATGTGGCCGATAGTGATGTGGGCTTCCTGAATCCGGGGAGTATTATCTGAAGGTACGACTACGGCAAGGTCGGCCACTTTTGCTAGCTTTCCACCATTACCCCCGCTGAGTCCGATAGTCTTTGCTCCCCGGGATTTAGCGGCTTCGATTGCCTTGATTATATTCGGTGAATTACCGCTGGTGCTAAGCCCGATGACGATGTCATTTTTATTCGCCAGCGCTTCTACCTGACGGCTGAAGACGGTCTCGTAACCATAATCATTCCCCAAGGCCGTTAATATCGAAGTGTTGGTGTTCAGGGCGATGGCGGGAAGGGCACGCCTTTCCAGCTTGAATCTTCCGACTAACTCAGCGGCAAGATGCTGGGCATCGGCAGCGCTGCCGCCGTTACCGCAGAAAATTACTTTACCGCCGCTGCGGTAGGCGGCAAGGATAAGGTCAACCATCGCCTCGATTTTGCCCAGCGTACTCCTGGTAAGGTCTTGCTGAACCTGGATATTTTCTTCTAATCGGGTGGCAATTTCCTGCTGTCTGGAGTTCATTTTGTTCACCGTCCGGCCTGCTTGTTTGCCGTCATTATACCCCAGGGCATAAGGTAAGGCAACGTTATCAGAGTGCCCGGCGCTAAGAACGAAGAAGGGCCTTTTCGATTTCGTCGCGCCACTGGGGGAGCTTGATTGTGACAGCTTTGAGCAAGCCGAAGCAACCGGTCAACATCATGCTGCCGAAGGGGGCCGCGAGATAGGGGTTGAGCATGGAGTGAGCCAACAGCGACCGTCGCGGTCCCGTCACGGTGATGAAAGGCTCCCCACCTTTCTCGATAATCAGGCTTCCGTGACCGCCTTCTTCCCGGATATCCTGCTGCTTCAGGTTCCCGGCAATGGTGCCGAGCAGCAGATTCTCCAGACGTGCTTGGGAAAGTAATGCGGTGTGATGTTCGAACAATCCCAGTACTCTCGAGCCGGAAAGGTTGAAGGCTATAGTGTGCGAGTTGCCTAGATTTACTGCCAGGCGGTTGTCGTGGAGTGCTACCGTGTGGTCAAATGATGAGCCCAGGACGGCTGCGGCCCCGGTATCCATGATTACCAGAGGGGTATCTTTGATGGTTCGGGCAACGGCCTGCATCCGCGTGAAATGTCGGGGTATTGCTGTCTCCGAAAACATGAATGCTTCGAGCGTGCCGTTGGCTTGAAGCAGTTGTTCCAGGTATTTAAAGCGCCAGAGCCGGTCACTTTCCCCCGGAGGTGCCACGCCGTGGTCCAGAACCGCTGCGGCGACAACATCCGGGTTGAGGGCAATATTCCAGCTTGAAAGTGCCTGCTCTAATCGTTCGAGTTCAACATCGGCGAGTTGGATGATTGTGCCGCTCTTGAACTGTGTAACTTCAGCGGTTGAAATGAGCTGTATTCCCCACGAAGTCACTTCTTCCAGGTTGTCACGGAAAGAGCGGGCCGCATTTTCCGTGGCGTAAACCTTCAGCCCCGATTCAAGATGCCGTCTAATTGCCAAGGTGCTGGCTCCTCCGCCCATCGTCTCACCGGTGAGGATGATTGTATCGCCTTGCTTTGTGGCCGCTTCTATCCTTCTCGCTATCAGAATTGTGGTTGACGGTAGTATCAACTGGACGGCATTTTCGACTGATTGGTCGGTATCGAAAAGAAGAATATCCTGAGTCGTCGAGCCGATATCCAGGCATAATATCTGCATGGTTTAACCAGTCCTTTGAGGTGCCACAATGAGTGTTTTGTACCAATTCTATCGCGTTTGAATATTCTCGTCCACTAAATTTGCTTTTGGCGGAAGGGCATTATAAAATCAGACTGAAGGTGGGGACAAGAAATGGCTGGCGAACGAGACAGAATACTTATTGTCGATGATGAGGCTTCGATCCGGAGGCTAGTCTCGATGAAGTTATCCGGCGAGGGTTATGAATGCGAGGAAGCCGGCGATGCTGAGCAGGCTCTGGATGCTCTTACCCGGGAGCCGGTAAGCCTGGTGCTCCTTGATAT
>JAUSGV010000140.1 GCA_030648675.1 Dehalococcoidales bacterium | reverse complement strand
ACAAAACGCCACATTGATTTATCCGCTGAACCGGAAGAAACTCTTCGCGCGATGACAAATACACCCAAGACTATTCCGGTTCGTTACCATCGCAAAAAAGACGGCACCGTTTTCCCTGTGGAGCAAATGCAAGAACAACTCTTCATGCAAGACCGTCTGGCTTCCATCGGACAACTGGTATCAGGAGTAGCCCACGAACTGAATAACCCGCTGACCAGTGTCATTGGTTTTTCGCAACTATTACTCCAACAAGAACTGCCGAAGGATATTTCAGAGGATTTAAAGATTATCAACCACGAGGCTCAGCGAACCTCAAAAATAGTAAAAAATCTGCTTACCTTTGCACGGCAACAACCCCGGGAGAAACGACCGGTTGCCATCAATGAGCCTATTCAAACGGTTTTACAGCTTCGGGCCCACGAGCATGCGGTAAACAATATTAAAGTGAACACTCAATTTGCCCCGGATCTACCCCGAATCATGGGGAATAGCTCCCAACTGCAGCAAGTGTTTTTCAACATTATTACTAATGCCGAATTCGCCATGATAGAAGCCCACCATTCCGGCGCTCTAACCATCAAAACGGAACAGCTGAGCGGTTTCGTCAGGGCGTCGTTCAGCGACGACGGCCCCGGCATTTCCAGCGAGCATATGGCCCGTTTATTTACACCGTTCTTCACAACGAAGGAGATAGGCAAAGGAACCGGGCTTGGTTTAAGTATCTGCCAGGGAATAGTGACCGAACATGGCGGCAGAATACGAGCGGAAAGCAGTCCGGGGCACGGCGCAACCTTTATCATCGAGCTTCCTGTGTTCAAGCCGGAGTAACCCGGGAGTACGGGCCAAAGGCAATAGCTCGACATCCCCTCAGAAAATAAGCATCGCATCGCCGAAACTGTAGAAGCGGTATTTTTCGGCAATAGCTTTCTGATAGGCTTCCTTCAGCAAATCCTTACCGGCAAATGCTGATACCAGCATCAGCAGCGTTGTCTTCGGCAGGTGGTAATTTGTTATCATGGCATCGACCATCTGGAACTTGTAGCCGGGCAAAATAAACAGGTCGGTCCACTCCGAGAATGCTTGCAGCGGATAGTGAGCTTGTGCTGCCGCCTCCAGCAGCCTTACGCTGGTCGTGCCGACGGCGATGACACGGCGCTTCTCGGCTTTTGCCAGTGATATTTTCTCGGCCGTTTCCTGTGTCAGAACTCCGTATTCTTTATGGATGATATGTTTTAGCGGGTCTTCCTCACGAACCGGGCGAAATGTATCGAGCCCTACATGCAATGTGACGAACAGGCATTCGACCCCTTTTTTCCGCAAACTGTCGATCAGCTCAGCAGTGAAATGCAAACCGGCGGTAGGTGCCGCCACACTTCCGGAAATTCGTGAATAAACGGTTTGATATCTTTCTTTATTCGCCAACTTCTCGTGGATGTACGGAGGCAGCGGGATCTTACCGGTTTTATATAGCAACTCCTCATTTGAAAACCGGATCAACCTGATGCCGTCTTCCTCAGCCCCGACTATTTCACCAGTTAGCTTCGCAAGGGGACGCCTTGTGAAGCTAAAGCCGATCTTCGTACCGACCTTAGCCCGTTTCGCCGGTTTGACGAGCGTCTCCCAGACATTCGGTTCGAGCCGCCGCAGGAGCAGTATCTCCAGTTTGCCTTCACTATCCGGCTTATTCGCGTTTAAACGCGCCGGAATAACGCGGCTGTCGTTGAAAACCAGGACGTCGCCAGCTTTAACGCAGTCTATGATTTCAAAGAAATGCCGGTGCTCGATTATTCCTGACCTGCGGTCAAGCGCCAACAGCCGGGAACTGTCTCTCGGTTCTACCGGCGTCTGGCCGATAAGTTCCGGAGGCAGTTCATAATCGAAGTCGCTGGTTTTCATTTGTTTGAAATATCGTCCTTACGCAAATCACTTGCTGAGATGTAATAAAGATCGCCAGTCTTCCTCAATGTAAATGTTGCCCACCTTTTAATGGCCTCTGTAGAACCAAGCCCGAAACGTGCTGTGTACGGTAATATCTTGATATCGAATAGTCTGAATTCAGCTTGCATCAATTCACCGGCCAACTCGGTATCAGTTCGTCTATCTCGGTCATCAGCCGAATAGTCTCTTTCAGGGCCACCACTATCTTCTGGTAGTGGCCGATATCATCGATACTCAGCTTTCTATGGGCTTTCTGCCTGTCTTTTAACCACTTTTCGCAGACTTGATAACCGCCGATGTGGAAGTTCCAGACCTCTGGAGTCACACCATCAAAATATTGTGTCTTATTGATGTACACTCGCTTGGTTTTTTCATCATAGCTGACCTTTTCCACAGTGTGTTCGCCTTTTTCAGAATAACTGGTGATGAGCTTATTCAACCTTAGTGACCCCATTAAATGCAGTGCCACCAATTCAGCCCCTTTTTCAGCCAGCGCCTTGAAAAGTTCTTTATTTGAGGTGAGGGGTAAGCGGGGGAAGTCTATCTTCAGGAACTCAGCATAGCGGGCGCGGTATGTAGGAGAGTGAAAGACGGCATAGGCATAATTGAAGATATCCTCCGGACCGGAAGTCTCTTTCAGGTCGCCCTTGCCATCATCAACAAATTTCAGACCGAGCTTCTCCGAAAAAACCTTGATGAAATCTAGGCTCAGATTGGGACAACGACCTTTCCCAAACTGCATCTCACCTTCTTTGGCATAGAGGTAGAGGGGGAAAGTGCTATCTATTGTCTTCAATGATACAGCTACATGATCAACTATATTTCTTGAGCACAATAAGTGTTGCCATGTCCCTACTGTTTCTACTCTTTTCGGACATACCAAAGCAAAATTAGTATGTTGCAATTGATGCATTACCTCAGGTCGAGGGCGCTCAAGCATATCTTTATGGTAGAAAAGTGGTCTAATATCAAAGGGGCGATACAAACAGGTTGCAAATGCTTGTTCGTAGTCCTCATCATTGCGAAGAGCCTTGCGAGCGCTAGTAACATTCCAAACCTTAGTATCTTTCAGTTCATTTTTATTACGTATATCATCATCACTAAGACCATCACCTCGGAATTCCTCAATACGATCCCTAAGTTTTACTTTGTCGAAATCAAGCACAAACTCGTCTCTAGCTGTAACTATTCCCACGCTGTTGACTGGAAACACTTCGGTTACTTTCCAGCCGTTCATATACTCGTCCAGGTCGGTCTCATCTCTATTCACAAACAAGTAATCAGGACTGTGAGGCATAAGCTCCGCCCACTCGGTATCATTAACAGCCGTTTCAAGCAAGGTGTGATATTTGCCTTGACGCAAGCCCCAGAGGTCGGCGTAAAATATCCTAGCTGTCATTCTTACCTTACACAGTCTCGAATTGGAGGCGTTTCAACTCTTCCGGAGGAATCCGTTTCTTAATGCCCAGAATCTCGATGCCGATTGTTTTTCCTTCGGCGTTATAGTCCAGGATTACCCCGGGCTGGATTTCCTCGGATTCGACTATCTGGCTCTCATCAAGCCTGAAATACAAGGCGTCACTGGCTTCATCTACTTTTATTCTCATTGTTTCCTCCTTTCCCTACGGTCAACATACGGTCATGACCGCCGTAACCATATCGGCGAAAGCTGGTATCCTGAATATGCCCCCATGTTTGTGGGCAGCGTTTTCTGGATTCCGTGTCAAGCACGGAATGGACGCTTTGGCATCCATACCGACGTAAGTCGGTATCCAGTCGTCCCCTCACGTTTAGGATATCTGTTCGTAAAGGTCTTTCCATTCGGGATTTGTCTTTTCAATCAATTCCAGCTTCCATCGCCTTTTCCATTCCTTAATCTGTTTCTCACGCAGAATAGTGCCTTCGCGGTCGCCACCCTGCTCATAATACACGAGGGTGTGAACACTGTATTTCTTGGTGAAACCGTCAACTAAATCATTCTTATGCTCATAGACTCGTCGGAGGATGTCACTTGTGGCCACCACGTAAAGAGTCCCGTTTCGCCTGCTTGCAAGAATATACACATAGTGGTTACTCATAGCTTTTCTGGATTCCGTTTTTCAACGGAATGGTTTACATTTTAGGATATTTTACCATAAGACAGATAGCTACTCCCTGCTGGATGTCAAAGACGTTCTCGTCCTTGCCGCCATCCGGAGCAACTTCCTTTTTCTTGGCGTTACCGTGCAGGTTAAGGATATGAATCTCGTCAAACGTACTCATAAGAGATTGGCGCATTCCCCTGAAAGTCGGGTTATCCAGATAAGAGTGGTTGGTAATGAAGCCCATGATGCCCTGGCCTGAGCGCTCGATTCTCCACTGCCCGAAGGCAAGGAACTTAACATAATCGTCCTGAAGCCATTTCGAGTTCTTCTCTCCCAATGACTTGCCATCGACTTCATAATAGCGCTGGACAAGGTCCTTTGCCCATTTTCCTTTGTTGGCTGAATGCCCCGAATACGGTGGATTACCCAGCACCACCATGATAGGCTTCTCTTTCTTAATTTCGGCCGCGGCATTGGCTTCTTCCACGATATATTCATTAAATCCTGCTAACTGCTCAGACTTTTTGACAGCTTCATCCAGAGTGTTGGTCAGGTAAATGTTCAGCCTTTTATCTCTTTCGACGTCATACCCGGTTTCCTTTAGCAACAGCCCGAGCTTGAGGTGGGCAATGGCATAGGGCGCCATCAGCAGTTCAAAACCGAAGAGCCGCGGTAATAGCTTCTCTTCCACATAGTCATTCCATGTGCCCTCTTGCCCTTGCTTGATAACGGCGGCGTGGATCTCCTGCATCACCACATAAAGGAATGTCGCCGTCCCCACTGCAGGGTCGAGGACAAGCACGCTGGAATCGGCTAACCCTTGAGGTTTATCAAAGCGTGTTTTCAGGATATGGTCGATAGAACGGACAATGTAAGAAACTACTGGTAATGGCGTGTAGTAAACGCCGCGCATTTCCCTGGTTTTGGGGTCATATTCTTTCAGGAAGGTTTCGTAGAAATGTACCACCGGGTCGTCTTTACCGGCGCTCTTACCGAACCCTTTAAGGACTGCTTCCATATCAGCGTGTGCCAGGATTTGGGACAGGTCATCGACCGCCCCAACCAGTTGTTCATCTAACTCAGGACCGGCGATATGATTAAAGAGTTTGCGCAGGAACGGGTTAGTTTTCGGCAGCAGATAAGCTGCATTCTGCCGGGTAAAATCCTTGCCCTTATCCGTTTCGCAGCGGGCGGCAAATAACCCTAGGCAATAGTCTGGGCATACATATCGGCAAACTGTTCGACAGAAAGGTCGGGGATGAGATTCTCCCGGAAGGCAATCAGTTGTGTGTGTAAACCGGGAGCATATATTTTCCCTTCCAAAGAATTTTTGATAATGAATCCCATCAGGTGAGCCAGTCGGGCCATATGCTTGGCCAGCTCTTTTGGATTATTGATCTGCTCTGGTTCGTGTTTTAGGAAGCCGTCCAGTAATTCCGATGTCTGCTCTAAGCCATCCTTTCCTGGTTTCACCTTGTTGTTTTGAACGTCTCCTAGCCAAATGTTCAGCCGGAGTGAGCCGTGAACGTACCAGCGGAACTCGAGGTAATTCGTCAGGACAAGGTTATGCAGCGATTTCAGGTAGCGTTGCAGTTGGTCTGTCTTGAGGATTGCATCGAGATTTGTACCAATATCCTTGCATTCGACGTAGCCGGTCGTAAGGTTATTTTTGACAATACGGAAGTCCGGAGCACCAACAGCCGTTATATGTTGGGGTTCGTTTGTAGCGGTAATCGCCGGCTTTAACTTCTCCAGCAGAGTCTTTAGAGCCGGTCGGTGAGAGTGTTCGGTCGTCTTGCCCGCAGCCAGTTCCTTCTCCAGGGCTTTTATATACTCTTGTACCGGCTTCAAATCGACGGCCAT
>JAUSGV010000008.1 GCA_030648675.1 Dehalococcoidales bacterium | reverse complement strand
CCATGACTGACATTTTCCTTGAACAATTGACTACTGACAAAATCGTAGAACATTAACATTCGTTTAAATTTTCGTTGTCATTTATCCCCACGGCTTATATAATAGGTCTTTGCCATGAAAGTAATAGCTATCGTAGGCATGACCGGAGCCGGAAAATCGGAAGTAGCCCGGCTCTTCGAAAGCAGCGGCTTTACGCGGATCAGGTTCGGCGACGTCACCGATGAAGAGGTGAAAAAGCGGGGCTTGCCGCTTAACGAGGCCAACGAGCGAGCCGTACGCGAGCAGCTAAGAGTCGAAATGGGCATGGCCGCATACGCGATATTGAACCAGTCTAAAATCGATGCGGCGCTCAAATCGGGCGACGTAGTCATCGACGGTCTCTATTCCTGGGAAGAGTATCTCTTCCTCGAGGAGCACTACGGCGACAAGTTCTGCGTGGTCGCGGTTTGGGCTTCACCAAAAACAAGGCAGGCAAGATTGGCCGGAAGGCGGGTGCGCCCTCTGACAGCGGTGGAAGCCGCCAGCCGCGACAGAGCGGAAATCGAAAAACTGAACAAAAGCGGCCCGATATCCGTGGCCGATTATACCATTCTCAACGAGTTATCGCTGCCCAACCTTATAGAAAGCACGAAAAACGTAATCGCCAGGATAAAAAATGAGTAGAAGAGTAACCAGACCGGACGTCGATGAGTATTTCTTGAAGATCGCCTCGGTAGTGGCCGAGCGGGCCACCTGCCAGCGGCATATGGTGGGAGCGGTGGCGGTGGTCAACAAGCATATACTGGCCAGCGGATATAACGGGGCGCCGGCCGGGGCCAGGGATTGTCTTTCCCTGGGCTGCATGCGTGACGAACTCGGCATTCCCTCAGGGACGAGACACGAGATTTGCCGCGGTATCCACGCCGAGCAGAACGTCATCATTCAAGCTTCGTTACACGGCGTCAGCCTGGAAGGCTGCACCATCTATTGCACGCACACGCCGTGCGTTCTCTGTGCCAAGATGCTGGTTAACGCCCGCATCAAGCGGTTCGTCAGTTTCGGGAAATATGCCGACGACAAGTTTGTCGCTCTATTTCGTGACGGCGGAATCGAAGTTTCCACCAAGCCCAGACCCTCAGCCGAAATCAGCTTTCTGGACTAGGACCTCCGCGAGAACTACCGAATAAGGAAAAGAAGCAAAGTCTGCTTGAAGGAAAAACTCATGCATTATCTCCTTTAGGCTCTACTTGATGTTTTCTTTCTGGTAGGCTCCGTTATAACCTTGCGTTTCCTGTGTCAGCGTAAAAAAAACAAGCTGCAATATTCGTGCGTTCTTTTGCAGGCGGAAACCGTGCGGATTGTATACGACCAGCAGCGACTGCGACCGCCCGGAGTACCCGGCATCCCAGACTGCCGCTCCGACCGTAACGCCGCAGCGGAGCAGACTTGACCTCGGGCGGGCTAGTGCCATGACGTTTACGGGCAGGGTAACGATCTCGTTGTAGGTGACCATGTAAGGGCCGGGCTCTAGGTCGATAAAACCGAAAGCGTCGAAACTCAGGAGGCTGGTTTTGGAGACCCGCCTGTCTTTATCGCTGGCCGCGATCTGCCCGGCGTTATCCATCGAAGCGATATCGCGAACGGTCATGTCCAGGCCGTTGGGCTGCAATTGTGTTTCGAGGTCGACGTAACCCTGTATGAGCGGAGGATTTTGCTCGATAAGTTTGCGGATATCACGTTTGGTCAAGACGCCGTTCATGGGGTACAGTATACACCCTGGCGTTGCTTACATAACGTCGCGTAGCCTATAATAGTAAAGCTCGCGTTAAGAATTGATCTAGCTGCGAAATTACACGGCAAAGGAATTATCCCATCGAAAATCGCATTAAGCTCCTGGTATTGGATATCGACGGTACGTTGTTGAATAAGGGGGGTACAGTTTCAGACGAGGACAAACAAGCTCTAGCCCGGGTCGTTTCATCAGGAATAAAGGTTTCTCTTGCCAGCGGACGGTCGGTTACCGCCTGTCTGCCTCTTATCAACGAACTGGGGCTGGACGGTTTCCACACTACTTTCGACGGGGCTCTAGTCAGCGATCCGAAATTGAATCATGAGGTTTTCGCCGAACCGATATCGGCCGCTATGGTGGAAAAGATAATCGCCTATGCTCACGACAGCGGGATCGATATCGAGCTATATTCCGACAACCGGCTTTTTATCGAACGGGATTCGTGGATGGGGGATGTCCGACGACAGGCGTTCCACTCCCAGCCGATTATCACCGATTTTGCCCTGATAGAGCGCGAAGAAAGAATTATCAAGGGGACGATCGTGGCCCGTTCTGCGGCAGAAAAGAAAAAAGCCGCCTCTTTCCGGCGGCAATTCGGCGATACCCTTTGTTTTTCAACGAACCGGACGCCCACTTTTCCCGGCGTTGATTTTGTGAACGTCCTGGCCCCCGGGGTTTCAAAAGGCAATGCCATCGAGATATTGACTTCGTTCATAGATATAGCTTTGGATGAAGTGATGGCCGTCGGCGACGGGGCGAATGATGCCTCGATCCTTTCCAGGGTGGGCTTCGCCGTAGCGATGGGTGACGCTTCGGATGAATTGAAAGCGATCGCCCACCACGTTACCCTCGATGCCGAACACAGCGGCGTCGCCAAAGCGGTCAACCGCGTTATTTTTGCGCGGTGAACGATTTTGGGAGACATCGGTCTGCTGAAGTATCGTTGGTATGATTGTTTTTACATATTCCGGCAAGGGTAAAAATTAGATTGTCCGGATGATAACTGCGAAAGCCACAGCCTTGTCATTGCAATGTGAAAGGCTAAGGTATACCTGCAAATCGTGAACGCCTTCTTTTTCAATTACGGCCACTGGAGGCCCGGCCTGTTCGTTGATTATTTCTATGTCTTTGTAATTGATGCCGTTAGTACCGATACTTGCCAGCGCCTTTGTAATCGCCTCCTTGGCACAATACCTGGCGGCGAGATGAGGAGCGGCAATTTTATACAAAAAACAATATTCCTGTTCACTCTGGGTAAATATACTGTTCACAATTGCGCTATCCCGGACAAAATCAGAGCCGGCGAAGCGGTCGATATTTTCGATATCGACTCCTATCCCAAACTTGTTTACTTCTATTCTCATTTTGACAAGCCTTTTCGACTGCCTATTTCAACAAATAACCATGTTTTCAAAATATGACAGGATATCTGGCACTTGCGGTCCCGTCTTAACGGCTATCTCCGATTTCAATGCAAGGAGGGGACGGCCGGATATTAGATTTTCTCGGATAGTATCCACCCGGTACGGCGGTGCAGGGAAACACGATAGAGTCACGCTCCATCAACGTGCCGGGTGAAGCGACTGAATTGCAACCGGTTTCAGTCCGGTCGCCAAGGATAGCACCAAGCTTGCGGCGGTTAGTTTTGTAGTGTTTTCTGTTAGCTGCAATTGTAATCGGTCCGGGAATGATTTTCAGATTTGCCAGTTTGGTGCCAGCCCCGAGGTTTACGTCTTTGCCGAGGATGCTGTCGCCAATGTAGGCGAAGTGGCCCGCTTTCGCTCCATCCATCATGATGGAACCCTTAATCTCCGTTGTGTGGCCAACGACGCAGCGGTTCCCTATAAGGCAATTACCCCGCAGGTACGCGCCTTGACGCACTTTAGTATCGGCGCCGAGTATGGTCGGTCCTTTAATAAGCACGCCTGGTTCGATCACGGTGCGCGGGCCAACAATAATTCTATTATCGAACAGGTACGCGCCGGGCATGATAATAGCCGCGTTTTCTACGAGACTTTCGCCTTCAAAAGCTTGAACTACGTTATTGGCTCCCGAGGGACGGATGTCCAGGTCGTTCCGTACGGTGGAGCCTATGATGACCAGTGGCCTGTCCACAGTCCCGACGTAGTTAAATAGCGGCCATGTCCTATTAAAAAACGAAGCGATATAAGCGGGTAAGCGGTCGAGTGCAGTCCACACCGGTGCATCGGGCTGAAATACGTCCCCGTGTTCGTATTCCTGCAAGTCGAAAAAATCCTCGGGAAGCAGCATCAAGGTTACCTCGCTCAATCGTTTTCAAGAGTCGACGTGTCGCCTAGTGGCAACCCAAGTTCTTTGGCCTTCAGAAGCCTGCGCATGATCTTGCCGCTGCGCGTTTTAGGAAGGGAATCTACAAAATCAATTTCTCGGGGAGCAGCAGCCATTGAGAGGCGCTTCATGGCGAATCTTTTAATGTCTTCCTTCAGATCTTCCCCTGGCTCGAAGCCTCTTTTAAGGGAGACGAACGCTTTTATCACTTCCGTAGTTATCGGGTCGGGCTTCCCGATAACCCCCGCTTCGGCAACTGCAGGATGCTCCATCAATACCGATTCCACTTCAAACGGCCCGACTTTATGACCGGCCGAGTTGATGACGTCATCAGCACGGCTTATAAAATGAAAATATCCCTCGTCATCTGTGCGAGCCCTATCGCCGGTTATATACCACCCCTTCTTGAAGCGCGATTGGTACAAGTCGTGTTTCCCCCAGTAGGTACGAAACATGGAAGGCCAACCTGTCCTTACTGCAAGATTTCCTTCCTGGCCGGCGGGCAGTTCATCGAAGTTATCATCGATAATACCGGCGGTAATGCCAGGGAAAGGACGTCCCATCGAACCCGGTTTGATATCCTGGATCGCATAATTGGCGATCATGATGGACCCCGTTTCAGTCTGCCACCAGTTATCGTGTATGGATTTTCCTAAGACCCGTTCTCCCCACATTACGGCTTCCGGATTCAGCGGCTCGCCTACGCTGCAGACATGGCGTACAGAGTTCAAATCGAACTTTCCGGGCAAATCATCCCCGGCTTTCATCAGCATTCTAATAGCCGTCGGGGCCGTGTACCAGACTGTCACCTTCCACTTCTCAAGCATTTTGTACCATTGTCTGGCGCTAAACACGCCTTCGTACACGAACTGAGTAATACCGTTTGACCAGGGACCAAACATTCCGTATGACGTGCCGGTTACCCAGCCTGGGTCAGCCGTACACCAGTAGATATCATCGGAATGAAGGTCAAGAACATATTTTGCCGTAGCATAGTGGCCGATAACGGCGTTGTGCACATGAACGGCACCTTTTGGTTTCCCGGTAGTGCCCGAAGTATAATGCATGATGGCGTAGTCTTCTTTATTGGTATGAACAGTTTGGAAGTTTTCGGAAGCACGCTCCATCGCCGCTTCGTAAGAAAGGTCGTCAGCATCGAGTACATCATTTTTCCGGTTGACCACGATAATCTTTTCCAGGTTCGGCAGACCTGGAATGATTTCAGCGATTTTCCTTTTCAGCGACGGACTGGTTACCAGCACCTTTGCCTTGCTGTCGAACAGACGGTCTCTGACAGCGTCGGGCCCAAAGGCTGAAAATAGCGGGCCAAAGACAGCCCCGGCCTTGAGGGTACCTAAAATCCCGACAAATATCTCAGGGACGCGCTCAAGAAAGAAGAAAACTCTATCTCCCCGAAGAACGCCGGCCTCATTTACCAGAATGTTTGCAAACTTATTACTTAATTTTGCGAGATTCGCAAACGTGAACTCTTCAACTTCGCCTCTTTGGCTTTCCCATATAAGTGCTTTTTTATTCCGGCGGTCGGTTTCCAGGTGGGCATCCGCAGCGACGTGTCCGATGTTAATATGCTCATTGTCGAACCATGCAAGTTCAGAAGAAATTTCTTCCCACCTGAAATTATCACGCATCTTTTGGTAATCGGGAATATTTGGCTTTACACGAAAGCTATCCAGACGCCCTTTGATAATCCTCGGGTAGTCCATCGGACACCTCCATATATTTATAGATAATAGGACCGGAAAAAATCAGTGATGAAGAAGAATATCGTGAAATTCTTTCAATCTAAGTACCGACTTTTGACTCAACCAAGGCAACCAGTTTACCGACGTTCTCCAATTCCACGATATCTTCGCCAAGTACCTCTATACCATATTTACGGCTGATATCGGCTGACAGGTTCAAAATCGCCAGCGAATCAGCTCCCAGGTCAAACTGGAGATGAGCGTCTCTGGTCACTTTTTCAGGGTCGACGCTAAGTCTTTGGCCGATCATGCTCTGGATTTCACCAAATAGTTCCATAATGTTGCCTTTCCTCAAAACCGACAGACCTTTGATCATCAACGATTCAACTATATCTAAGCGGCCTGCGTGCGACATTATTCGAAAGAAGTATTTTAGATTAACTTTAGGCTAACAATAAATGTCCCGGAGCTGGCAAGACGTTGCACAAACGCTCGGATTATCATATCCATGCAGGAAAAACGAATCCAATTTCGGTTGCAAAAAGGTACTATTTGAACGCCAAACCTGACGGACGTTATACTAATCCTTGAGTAACAACAATGCCTGAATTCGAAATTGTCTCCGATTTCAAGATGATGGGCGACCAGCCGCAGGCGGCGGCCAAACTGGTCGAGGGGCTTCAGCACGGCTACAAACACCAGACTTTGCTCGGCGTGACCGGAAGCGGTAAAACCTTTACTATGGCCAACGTAATCGCTCAATCAAGGCGGCCCGCCCTCGTCATCAGCCACAACAAAACGTTGGCTGCCCAGCTCTACCAGGAATTCAAGGAGTTCCTGCCCAACAACGCCGTTGAATACTTCGTGAGTTATTACGATTATTATCAGCCTGAGGCTTACATTCCCCAAAACGATGTTTATATTGAAAAGGACGCTGATATCAACGAAGAGATCGATAAGCTCCGCCACGCTGCTACCAGGGCGCTCTTCGAACGCCGCGACGTGGTCATTGTGGCGTCGGTATCGTGCATCTACGGTTTGTGCTCCCCGGAAGAGTACCGCAGTTTCGTTCTCAGCCTGAAACGAGGACAAACCTACAACCGGCACAAGCTGCTCCATTCCCTGGTCGACATGCAGTACGAGCGGAACGATGTCGATTTTACCCGCGGCCGGTTCCGCATCCGGGGTGACACGCTGGAAATTCAGCCGGCATACGAAGACCTGGCTTTGCGCATCGAATTTTTCGGCGACGACGTGGAGCGTATTGTTGAAATCGACCCGCTTACCGGCGAAATCCTTGCCGAACTCCAATCTATAGATATTTATCCGGCAAAACACTTCGTGACCTCGGCGGAAAAGCTGCAGCGGGCGATCGTGAACATCGAAAAGGAGTTGGACGGGCGGCTGACGGAATTAAAGGGGCAGGGGAAGCTTGTCGAAGCCGCCCGTCTCGATTCCCGGACGCATTACGACCTCGAAATGATGCGCGAAGCCGGTTACTGCTCCGGTGTCGAGAATTATTCCCGCCACCTTTCCGAAAGAGCTCCCGGCAGTCCTCCGTGGACGCTTATCGACTACTTTCCCGAGGATTACCTGCTGTTTATCGACGAATCGCATATGAGTCTGCCGCAAATACGCGGCATGTATAAAGGCGACCGGTCGCGCAAGCAGACCCTCATCGATTACGGGTTCCGTTTGCCCTCCGCTCTCGATAACCGGCCGTTTAACTTCGAAGAGTTCCAGCAGCACGTCAACCAGGTGATCTATACCTCGGCCACGCCGGGGCCTTATGAACTGGAGCACAGCCAGCAGGTGGTGGAGCAACTCGTACGTCCTACCGGACTTCTCGAACCGACCATTGAGGTCAATCCGACCAGGGGGCAGATCGACGATTTGATCGCGCAAATTAGAATGCGTGTGGACAAGGGCGAACGTTGCCTGGTCACCACCTTGACTAAACGGATGGCGGAAGAGCTGGCCGATTACCTGGGGGAGATGGGCATCAAGACGCACTATCTGCACTCCGAGGTCGTTACGCTGGAAAGGGTCGAGATATTGCGCGACCTGCGCCTTGGCGTTTACGACGTCATCGTCGGTATCAACCTCCTGAGAGAGGGGCTGGATCTGCCCGAAGTAAGTCTCGTGGCCATCCTCGACGCCGATAAAGAGGGGTATTTAAGGTCTGGCGGCGCTCTGATACAGACCATGGGGCGTGCCGCGCGGCATATCGACGGACACGTCATCATGTACGCCGATACCGTCACCGGTTCCATGAAAGCGGCCATCGACGAGATTGTCCGCCGCCGGGGGATCCAGGAAGAGTACAACCGGAACCATGGTATTACCCCGCAGGGCATTAAAAAAGCGATAAAGGACATCAGCGAAAGATTCAAATCTGTCGCCGAGCCGCAGGCTTCCTATGCTGCCGGTCCGACCTCGCCGGACGAGATAGCCCGTTTGATAAAGGATCTCGAATCGCAGATGAAGGCGGCGGCAAGAAACCTGGAATTCGAGAAAGCCGCCCTTCTGCGCGACCGCATCGTGGAACTGAGAAAAAGTTTGCCCTAAGTTTGAGATGTGCTCCACCGGCTTCGTAGCTGTCCGCAGCCGGCTTCGATGTCGGCACCACGGGAAACACGGAGCATCGTTCTGATGCCGCTTGCCATCAGTATTTTCTGAAACACCAGTGCTATCTCGCGGGAAGAGGGTTTAAAGCTGGAACCGGTGGGATTACCGGTAATCAGGTTGATCGAGCATTTTAATCCCGCCAGCAATTTTACGAGGCTTTCGGCATCATTTACTGAATCATTTATCTTGTCGAAAAGGGCGTATTCGATAAAGATGCTCCGGCCTGTTTTGCGGCTGTATTCTTTGCAGGCCGAAATCAGGTGTTCGAGCGGGTATTTTCTATTGATGGGCACCAGTTCATCGCGCAGTTTGTCATTAGCGGCGTGAAGTGAAACCGCCAGTTGGTACTGCAGGCCTTCTTCCGTGAGCTGGCGTATTTGCGGTACGAGGCCCGAGGTGGACAGGGTTATCTGGTGAATTCCCATGCCCAGCCCCTTCGGCGAGTTAAGCATGGCAATAGCCTGCCGGGTATTTTCATAATTAGCCAGCGGCTCGCCCATGCCCATGAATACCACATTGGTCAACCAACCCCGGTTTTTTCCTTTCTCCAGCCCGGTCGTATTACCAAAACGTTCCACGAAAAAATGGACCTGCCGGACTATCTCATCCGGACTCAAGTTACGTTCAAATCCCTGCTGACCGGTGGCACAGAAGGGACAGCCGATATTGCAGCCGACCTGGCTCGAGACGCACACCGTCCGCCGCTCCCGTCCGGTGCGGGAATCCACGGATAATATCAATGCCGACTCGATAGTCTTGCCGTCTGCCAGCCGGAAAAGGAGCTTCCTGGTCAGGCAGTCGGCTGAGACTCTTTCTTCTAAAGGGTCCAGAGTAGAATCAATCATGCAGTTCCCAGGCGAATTATAAAAGCTGCCTGCTTCCAAAATCAATTCCAGGCTTCATTCAAACCTCCATCAAAAATGCCAGTGATTGTGAAGGGCGTAAATGACGGGTACTATTGAGTGAGACGGTTAGAGATGCTAAAGACGCTTAACAGGTTATTGCAAGATAACCTTTAGCGTTGTATGATTTTTCTAAAAGGGGTCTCGTAAAACGTCGCGGAGGCAGTCTTGGACATGAAGTTTCGCCCTGTTCTGGAAAGGTACGCCGGCAATCCTATCCTCGAGCCGAGACTCGGTCTCGGTTGGGAATCGAAGGCAGCTTTTAATCCGGCGGCTATCTATGAAGGCGGCAAAGTCCACATCGTTTACCGCGCTATCGGCGATTCCGATCAATCGGTCCTCGGGTATGCCTGCAGCACCGACGGATTTCACGTCGACGAGCGATTGACCTACCCCATTTACCGTACCGAAGGGGCTTACGACGGCTCCAGCCTGTTGTCGCTCTCTGCGGACGATCACCACGTCACCTATCTTGTTGCGGGAAATGGTGAAGCCGAAGAGGAAAAGGTAAGAGAAGTCGCCTACCTATCAGGGGGAGGAGGTGCCGGCGGATGTGAAGACCCGAGGTTAACCCGGATCGGCGACCGGATATACATGACCTACGTGGCTTACGACGGATACAGTCCGCCTCGGGTTGCCTTGACCTCGATACTGGCCGGAGATTTTCTTGCCAGGCGATGGCGCTGGGAGCGGCCGGTACTTATATCCCGCCCCGGTGTCGTTAACAAGAATGCCTGCATTTTGCCGGAGAAGATCGGATCGAAATACGTTATATTCCACCGCGTTTACCCCGATATCCTCATCGATTTCGTCGACGATTTGAATTTCGACGGTAAAACCAGATGGTTGCGAGGCGACTTTAGGATAAAACCCCGGGCTGACTACTGGGACAGCCGCAAGGTAGGTGCCGGTGCTCCCCCCATCAAGACTAAAGCCGGTTGGCTGCTTATCTACCAGGGGATAGGCGAGCGCGATCCAGGACGCTACAAGATAGGAGCGATGCTGCTCGACCTTAAAAACCCGGCGAAGGTGATCTACTGCGCCGACGAACCGCTTTTGGAGCCGGTGGAGAAATATGAAAACGAAGGCTGGAAAGCAGGCGTCGTTTACCCGTGCGGAGCCGCAGTAATCGGCGGCCGCTTGTTTGTCTATTATGGAGGGGCGGATAAAGTAACTTGCGTTGCTTTTACCGACCTGAACGATTTTATCAAGAAGCTGACCGGCGGTCGGACCTTCGCGGCGGGTGCACGAACTCCGCGGCCCGTACCCGGCGTAACGACATTGCCTTTCCCCGTCCCCGGGCCTGAGTTCGATAAGGTAATGAACAAATTTATCCAGGCCTACTGTGTAAAATGCCGGAAGATGCGGGTCATGAAAAATCCCAAAGCCGTCACCATGAAGAACGGCCGGCCGGCAGTCCAGGGGACTTGCCCGAAATGCGGGGGTAAGATGTTCCGTATAGGGAAGGTCGAATGAGTGCTGGGGCCAAGCCGGTAAGTCTATTCAAGCGTTCCCCGGAAAATCCGATTTTGCAGCCTATTACCGAGGAAGCATGGGAAGCGGAAGCCGTCTTCAATCCCTGCCCTGTCGTCAGCGGAAAGACTATCCACCTGCTTTACCGCGCCGTGTCGTCGCCCCAGGTAATTTCCGGCGTCGAGCTGGGGGTATCGACCGTCGGCTATACGCAAAGTACCGACGGGATAAGCTTTAGCGAGCGCCGGCAGTTTATCACGCCCGAGTACGATTGGGAAAAATACGGCTGCGAAGACCCGAGGGTGACGAAGCTGGGCGGAAAGTACTACATTTTTTACACCGCTCTTTCTACATGTCCGTTTTGCGCGGAAGGCATCCGGATCGGTCTGGCGGTAACGAGAGACTTCAAGAAGATCGACGAGAAGCATCGTGTCACTCCGTTCAATTCCAAAGCGATGGCCCTCTTTCCCGCCAGGGTCGGCGGCAAGATCGCCGCCGTGCTGACGGCTAATACAGACAATCCGCCGTCGAAGATCGGGCTCGCTCTTTTCGACGAAGAAGAGCAGATATGGTCGTACGAATACTGGGAGGGTTGGTATACCTTCCTGAACGACCACGTAATACCCCTGCAGCGGTCGAACCTCGACCAGGTGGAAGTCGGTGCTCCGCCAATCAAGACACAATTCGGGTGGCTTCTGATTTATTCGTATATACAGGACTATTTCTCCGGGCGCCCGGTGTTCGGCATCGAAGCTGCTCTTCTCGACCTGGACGACCCGCAAAAAGTCATCGCCCGGACGCAGAAATCGCTCATGGTACCCCAGGAAGTCTACGAGAAATATGGGCGCGTGCCGAACGTTATATTCCCGTCGGGGGCGTTCGTAAAAGGCGAACAGATTTATTTGTACTATGGTGCTACCGATACGACTTGCGCGGTAGCGACGGGAAAATTGAGCGCGATTATCGAAGAGATGCTCCTGCCGGAAGTGAACAAGATGAAGCTGGTGCGGCATTCCGGTAACCCGATTATTCGACCCGACCCGCGGCATCCGTGGGAAGCGAAAGCAGTCTATAATACCGCGGCACTCTACGCCGGCGATAAAGTCCACCTCTTATACCGTGCACAGGCGGAAGACAATACCTCCGTTATCGGTTACGCCGCCAGCAAGGACGGTTTTATTTTCGACGAAAGATTGGACCAGCCGGTTTACGTGCCCCGCGAAGATTTTGAAAACAAACGCTCTCCCTACGTCGGCTCCGGATGCGAAGATCCCAGGATTACCCGGATCGAGAACGACCTGTATATGTGCTATACCGCCTGGGACGGCAGGAGCGAACCGAGGGTCGCCCTGACGTCCATCACGGCGGATGATTTTCTGGCAAAGCGCTGGAACTGGGCGAAGCCGGTGATAATATCGCCGCCCGGTATCATGGACAAGAATGCCGCTATTTTCCCGAGGAAGTTCGGCAACAAGTTCGCCATCCTGCATCGTCCCGGCGTAAGCATTTGGCTGGATATGGGAGAAAATCTGGCAGAACTCGGCGACGGACGGTGGATAAAGGGCAGCGTTATCATGAGCCCGATACAGGAAGAACTGCCCGCCGAAAAGATCGGTATCGCGGCGCCGCCGATAGAGACCGAATACGGTTGGCTGCTTATTTATCACGTCGTCGCGCAAAAGGAAGGCCGCCGCATCTATTACCTGAGTGCCGCGTTGCTGGATAGCGAGCGCCCCACCCGCGTTATTGCAAGGAGAAAAACACCGCTTCTCGAGCCGGAAATGCTGTACGAAAGGGAAGGCCAGGTACCCAATGTGGTCTTCTCGTGCGGAGCGGTAGTGATTAACGGACGTTTGTTTGTTTATTACGGCGGCGCGGACAAGGTCATCGGGGTTGCAACGATAGAATTGTCCAGGCTTTTGGAAGGACTGATGCTGCAAAGCGGAATCGGTAGGAGATGAAGCAGTTGCCTGATTGCACTTGGTAAGGAGGATAACGTGGAAGAGATAATTGTTGTGCCGCTGGACGGGTCTAACTTAGGTGAGGTAGCCCTGTCGTATGTCGATGACTTCCTGGGCAAGATTTCGCCCAACGTCAGGAAAGAAGTTATTCTCCTCCAGGTATTATCGACTTTCGCCCCGGTGGTGGTTTGCGGAGAAGCGTGCAACCGTGTCCTTTACACCGAGGAAGAGATGAAGAAGCACAAAGAAAAGGCTTTAAGATATTTAAGAAAGGTGGGGAAAAGCCTCAAGAGTAAGGATGTTACCGCGACGGTAAAGGTGTCGGTTGGTTTTCCGCCGGAAGAGATCATCAAGACGGCTGAGGAAGCTAACGCCAGTATGATAGCACTGTCGAGCCACGGCTTGTCGGGGTTCAGCGGGTGGGCTTTCGGCGGTGTAGCCGATAAAGTGATAAGAAGAGGCGGGAGGATTCCGATAACGCTGGTCAGAGTACCGGATTACCGGAAATTGCCGTTAAGCAGGCCGATCGACGAAAAATGAAACGGGAACTCGAACCAATGGAAACCCGCCAGGAACGGCGCGAAAAAAAGCTCCGGAAGAAGAAGGAGCAGATACCCCAGCACGGGAAAGCTCTGGCAAAGATTTATAAAAACGCGGTCCAGAAGCGGGCGACGAAAAAACAGCCATGAGCAGTATAACGGCTACGGCTAATTTCATACCTGTGGCACAAGTCAGCGACTTTCAAAACGGGACGATGAAGGCGTTCCGAGCAGATAAGCGGCAGGTTTTAGTGGCTTTGGTGGACGGCAAATTCTATGCGGCTGATAACAAATGCCCGCACCTGGGCGGGAACCTATCTCTCGGGAAGCTGGAGGGCACCGTAGTCACATGTCCTCTTCACGGCTCTCAATTCGACTTGATCGACGGGCGGGTAATCCGGTGGACGTTCTGGGCCGGCTTCAAAGCGAAGGCTAACCAGATGTTCCGTCCGCTCCGTCCGCTGCGGGTTTATCCGGTCAAAGTCGAAGGCGATAATATCCTCGTCGGAATCTGAGGCATCCCCAACCCCTAATCTCTTGGAATCAGTTTTTGCTTTTTGCTTTTGAGCTTTAAGTTTTACTGATTTCCGATGTGCAGTTGGGACAGCGGGTCGCCTTGATCGGAATATTGGTATTGCAGAAAGGGCATTCTTTTGTCGCCGGTGCCGCGGGTACAGGCGCGGGCTGTCTGGCTTTAATGCGGGCATCCATTCTGGCGATGGGCCGGACAACAAATAAGAAAACCGCTGCCGCAACTATGATGAAGTTTATTATCGTGTTTACGAATGGTCCGTAATTAATGGACACCGAGCCGGCGGTCTGGGCGGCGGTAAGCGAAGAATAGGGGCCGGGCGGGTCGCCATGCTTCAGTACCACGATGAGGTTGGCAAAATCCACTTTTCCGAGAAGCAGGCCGATGGGCGGCATGATGATGTCTTTTACCAGGGAGTTTATTATCGGGCCGAAGGCGGCGCCGATAATAATACCGACCGACATGTCGATAGCATTTCCACGGGTGATAAACGCCCGGAAGTCCTTAAGCATACGGCCTCCCCTTATTATCTTCGGTAATTCTGGTTTTATTTTAGCAGGGTTTGCGTCCTGGCACCGGCGGCAATAACAGTCTGAGAGGATATTATGGCCGAATTGGCAAACGGGGTGTCCCGTATGACCAAAGGAAATCGGGATATGACGTTAGGAATCGGCATTTGGTAATTGTTTCTTGTTGCTTGTCTCTTAAATATTGAATCTTAAATCTTGTCTTTGGTTATTATCTGATCACCGGTGCCTGCTTTTTCGTCTTTATAGTGTAGCCTGTTCCATCGGTACTGAACACCACCGTCCCGTGGACGTCCGTACCGTAGATCTTCGCTCCGATTTTGCTTAAATTGATTATCGTTTGCCGGTGCGGATGCCCGTAAGTGTTGCCTGCCCCGGCGGAGTAAACCGCCGCCTTGGGCTTGATTAAATCAAGGAAAGTTGGCGAGGATGCGGTCATCGATCCGTGGTGGCCGACTTTCAAAATATCGATGTCAGGGATGGGTACGATGCTCTGTATAAGCATCCTGCTTTCAGTAATGTTTTCAGCATCGCCCGTGAAAAGAAAATCGGTATCGCCGTAGCGGAGATTAAGGACTATCGAATTATTGTTAGGGTCGGTAGCCGGCGGTAATCCCGGATTCAGGATAACGAAAGTGAGGTTGCCTGCCCGTATTGTCCCGCCTCGCTCCGCCTGGTGAACGTTGGCTCCCTCGGCGTTAACCGCGTTCATAAACGTTTTGAATGTAGCCGTCGTGGCGTTTTCCCCGTTAAGCCAGATGTTGTCTATTTTATATCGGGCCAATACGTTGATAAGCCCGCCGATATGGTCGGCATGGAAGTGGGTCGCCACCATAACGTCAAGCGGCCCGTCCACATACGGCTTGATGTAATCCTCTACTCCGGTATTTTTCTCTCCGCCGTCGATCAGTACCTCGGTGGTACCGAGATCGAGCAGAATGGCGTCGCCCTGTCCCACGTCGATGAAGTGCACCGTCAGGTTTTGCGAGGAAGGCGGGGTTTTGTGAACACAAGCAGAAAGGGTGAGTGCCAGAACGGCAAGGAAGACGGCTGTGAGGCGTGTTATCCGCATTCCATTTCTTCCTTCGCAGGAATTCTAGCCGTGGCGAGGATTGGTGTCAATCAGACGGAGCATGAAAGCCGCTTGAAACTCTATTTTTTTTCGAGAACCAAAGGGGCGAAACCGCGCCCTAACAGGATGATGAAAAAGGGAGCCAACGTCTTTCCTCTCCCTTTCGCAAAGGGAGATTGAGAGGGATTTTGAGCCTGCACCGCCCTCTTTTCGCCCGTTTTCAAAGAGCAGGGGTGAAGAAGGGGGTTTTTCAGTATCCTGCTAAATCGTGTAGTCCTGGCTCGGTGTCGCTTTCCTGCCGAAATTGATTTTTTCCCAGATCCTCTCGTGTCCGTAATAAGAGAACACTTTTATCAAGGTGTCGAACAGGCTAATGCCGGCGGCCAATTCAACTTTCCTTGTCAGGGCGTAACTGACCAGGAAAGTGATTACCGAGGCGATCACCCGCCAGGTAAATGCTTTTAAAATGCTTCTTTTGTGACTGTCCATTTTCTAATAAGTTGACTAAAATAATCTACATAAACAACATTGATTAAAATATCATGGAGTGACTCGACTGTCAACAATTTTTGGAGGTTTATAATCAAAGCCGGAAGTTTTCTTCGTGGGCTCAATTAAGAACGATGGTCCTTGCCGAAGGAATTAATCGAAAGTTGGAGCGGGTTAGTCCCCATCTTTTTCCGTGTTTCGTTTCAGGTTGAATTATGATTTTACCCGGCTATAATTATATTTAGGTAAGAGTGTTTAAGTATTCAGCGGAATGAGAGTCAAAGGAGGGTAAAAAATGGTTGGATTTATTGGCCCGATCGAAAAACTAACCCTGAGCAACGATTATTTCCGGGAGGTATTGTTTACCGGTAAGCATGCCCAGCTCGTAGTGATGTCCTTGCTCCCGGGCGAAGAGATCGGCAATGAAGTGCATCCGAATGTCGACCAATTCTTTCGTATCGAGCAAGGCACGGCAAATTTCATTTTCAACGGAACGGAGATGCATCCGGCGAAGGATGGGGACGCGGTCATAGTTCCCGCCGGAACGTTCCACAATGTCGTAAATCCGTCTAAAACGGAAAAACTAAAGCTGTACACAATATATTCTCCTCCCAATCATCCTGACAAAACGGTGCACCAGACCAAAGCCGACGCGGAAAAAGCCGAAGCGGAAAAACACCATTAAGCTGCTGTTCTTGTTGCTTTGCGGTGGACTTAAAGGTCATCTTCGGAATAATTGTATTTCTAGTCAGCTGAGTAAACAGAGGTTGTTTTGTCTATGGAAACGATGTAGTTTATTTATTATCAAAAGGTGGCAAATTGGTGGGATGGCTTGAAAAGTATCCGGATACGCCAGGGCAAAACGCTCGAAGAACTGAAAGAACACCTTATCGTTTAGTCGGTTGAATTTCCCAAATAGCAAATCTTTTTTTACAAAAAGAGAGTTTATAACATGATTCAAACCGGTTCCAGCGGAAAATAATACCCATAAAATAAATGATGTTGGAATCCAGCGCTGAAGGACGTGAAATATCGCTTGAAGTCCGATTACGCCCACTAAAGAAGCTAGTGAAATTGGCAGCATGATACGCCCCATGTTGGCAAGTTGTGCTTCCGTTTGTTGGTAGCTATATCAACCGAATCAGCAAATTGTTGTAGTTCTTTCCTGGATTGCATTTACTACACGCTCTCCGAGCTGACTAAGATAAACCGATTATATATCCTTATTCACAAGCGGACAAGGGATAACCTTTGTGGTCAATAATGGACAAAACCGAGGTAAAAATCATTGGGAAAGACAAACTCCAATCTTTGGCTTACCCCGCCTTCTCATCCCTTTCCGCAGTCGCTTCTACCCCTTCTTCCTGTAACTGTTCCATTATGCGGGCGGCACGGGGATAGCCGATACGGAGGTGGCGCTGGAGGAATGAAGCGGACAACTGCTTGTGCTCCTGGGAGAGTTTGCGGGCTTCGACAAGCAGAGGGTCTTCGGCAACAGTACTTCTCTTCCCCATGGCGGGTATGAGGTGGAGTTCATCCAGTTTGAGCGAGGGGATGTCATCCTTCTTCTGGTTGCCCCAGAAATAGACCAGCCGTTCTATCTCGGCATCGGAGAGGAAGCACCCCTGCAGGCGCTTGGGCTTGTCGGCCTCGGTGGGCATATAGAGCATGTCGCCGCGTCCGAGCAGCTTTTCGGCGCCGACGCTGTCTAGTATCGTTCTCGAGTCTACCTGCGAGACGACAGCGAAGCTGATACGTGTGGGGAAGTTAGCTTTGATCAGGCCGGTTATGACGTCTACCGACGGGCGCTGCGTCGCCACGACAAGGTGGATGCCGACGGCCCGGGCGAGTTGCGCCAGGCGGCAAATAATGCGTTCTACCTCGTCGCCGCCGGCCATCATGAGGTCGGCGAGTTCGTCGATCACCAGCACGAGATACGACATCTTGTCCGTGCCCGTCCGGCCTTTGTTGTAGGTCTCGATGTTGCGGGCGGAGAACGTGGCCATCTTCTGGTAGCGCTTGTCCATCTCCATGCTTAGCCAGCGCAGTGCTTCGAGGGCTTTATCGGCTTCGACAATGACGGGTGCGGCAAGGTGGGGAATGCTGTTATAAGAGGTAAGCTCGACTCTCTTCGGGTCGACCATGATGAATCGAACGTCGTTCGGGGTGTTGTACATAAGCAGGCAGGAAATGATGGCGTTAAGACAGACCGTCTTGCCGCTGCCCGTAGAACCGGCGATAAGCAGGTGCGGCATTTTCGTTAAGTCGGCGGCCACCGTTTCTCCGCCTGCTCCTTTACCCAGGGCGAGCGTCATCTTCGACTTGGCCTCCATCTTCTGGAAGTTATTCGTTTCGATGACGCCGCGCAGGCTGACGGCGCTGGATACGGTGTTAGGGACTTCGATGCCGATAACGGCTTTACCGGGTACCGGCGCTTCGATGCGAAGGCTGGGTGCAGCCAGAGCGAGCGCCAGGTCGTTTGCCAGCGACGTGATGCGGTCGACTTTGACTCTGGTCTTGGAAGCTTCTTCCACGTGGACCTTGATATTGCCGTCTTTGTCCTTTTCCTTAGTTTCCTTGAACTTCCGGTCCCAGCCCGGTTCTATGCCGAATTGAGTAACCGTCGGACCGGCGTTTATCTCGACGACCTTGGCATTGACGCCGTAGCTTGCGAGGGCGTCCTCGATAAGTTTGGCCCGTTTCTGATTATCCGCCTCGGTGAACTGTACCTCCTGGGTTTTTTCCAGGATATCGAGCGGCGGCAGTTTCCAGCCGTCGACCACCGTCAGCGAGTCGGCTTCGCCGAACCTCCTCCATACATCTCTGGCCACCTGTCTGGCGTCGGGAGCGGAGACTGGGTGCTGGGGATTAGGGATTGGGGACTGGGACTCCGTCACGCGTCCCGGTTTACCTTGCAGGAAAGGGAACAGCGGTTTTCGTTTCGGCGGTGCTTTATAAAGTCCCTCGGCAGGCTTGAGCGTTCCATCCGTCGATGGAGTGTCGTCCGTCGGGATGGGCAAAGCCGGCTGATTGGCAGTTACCGGTATCAGGTCGCGGCGCAGGTGCGGGCGATGGAAAAGCCAGGAAAAGAAATGAACCAGCGAGCGGTAAAAAGCTCCGGGGGCGACTAATATGACCCCTATCAACAGGAGAAGAAGGAGGCGAAGGATGCCGAACGCAATGCCCGCAAAGCTGCTCCCGGGATCACCGATGATCGTCCGTCCGAAGCTACCGCCCTGGTGGAGAAAACCGAGAATGCCCCATGCCGCGATGGTGAACGCCGTGATGCCCAGCCAGCGGTTCCAACGGAAAAACAGGGAATCGAGGCATTGTTTAAATGCCAGCCAGACCAGGACGCCGATGGCGAGGTCGATGAAGATGAGTCCCCACCCCGACCAGCCCCAGATGGCACCGGCAATACCGGACAGCCATGTGCCGATAGCGTTATGCTGCCAGTAAATGAATACTGTAACTAAGACGGTAAGGATGAAAATAGCGAGGCCGCGCTGGGCATCGGAATTATTGGAGCCGCCTCTTCTGCCGGAACTTTTTCTTGGCATTTGCTTTATCTCAACCTATTAATGTCATTGCGAGGGCAAAGCCCGTAGCAATCTATATAAACTGTATAAACTGTCATCCCGTACTCGATACGGGATCCAGAAGTCAATCCATCAGCCATTCCGTACTAGATACGGAATCTAGGACAAATCCTCCTGGGCCTCCATTTACGAAAGGGAGGAGATTATTACTGGATTCCCCCGATAAAATCGGGGGAATGGTTATTAATATTCATCTGGATCCCCGCCTTCGCTGGAATGTAAATAAAAAGGCGAGCCTTTTTATTTACACTTTTACCACAAAAGGCAGGATCATTGGGCGGCGTCTCGTCTGGTCGTAGTAAAACTTGTGCAGGGTGTCCCTGACCTTGGTATTGACGAAACCCCAATCCGCCGGTCTTGCCGCGGCATGGTCGAGCGCCTTCGCTACGACATCGCGGCTCTCTTCTATCATGTCGTTGGATTCTACCGGATCGACAAACCCGCGCGAGATTATATCGGGGCGGCCTACCAGCTTTCCGGTTTGGCCGTCTAAGGTAATTACTACCATCACAATCCCGTCTTTGGATAGCATTTGGCGGTCGCGCAGCACGACGCTGTCGATGTCGCCGACGCTTAATCCGTCGACGTATACGTTACTGTTGGACACTTTACCGATAACCTTGCCCCCTTCGGGCGATAATTCCAAGACGTCGCCGTCTTCCAGCACGAAAGTGTTCTGCCGGGGAATTCCCACAGATTCCGCCAGTTTCGCATGAAGCGTCAAATGGCGGTATTCACCGTGTATCGGAATAAAGAATTTCGGCTTGCAGACGTTGATAAGGAGTTTTAGTTCTTCCTGACTGGCATGTCCGTGGACGTGCACCTGCGCGACCTTATCGTAGAAAACCCTCGCCCCTTGCTTGAACAAGGTGTCGAGCGTCCGGTTGACCAGGGCTTCGTTGCCCGGCACCGGTGTTGCCGAAAGAACGACGGTATCGCCTTCGATGATATGAAGTTGGGGGTGGTCCTTGTTTGCCATCCGTACCAGAGCCGAAGTCGGTTCGCCCTGGCTGCCGGTGGTAACGAACACGATCTTGTTGGCGGGCAGTCCCCGGAGTTCGTCCATGCGGGCCATGACGCCGTCAGGCGTCCTGAGGTAGCCGAGTTCTGCGGCGACACCTACGGTGTCGATCATGCTGCGGCCGACCAAAAAGACGCGGCGGCCGTATTTCGCCGCGGCGTCGATCACCTGCTGGACACGAGAAACCAGGGAAGAGAAGGTTGCTACGATTACCCTGCCCGGAGCTTCCGCGACGACGCGGTCGAGAACATCGCCGACGACTTTTTCCGAAGGTGTATATCCCGGTAGTTCGGCGTAGGTCGAATCGGAGAGTAGCGCCAGAATGCCCCGGGTGCCGAGTTGGGCGAGACGTGCCAGGTCTGTCGGTTTGCCGCTGACCGGTGTGTGGTCGAGCTTGAAATCTCCGGTATGGACCAGTACCCCGATGGGCGTGTGAATGATAAGTCCGGCAGCGTCGGGTACGCTGTGACAGACCGGAAAGAACTCTACGCGGAACTTGCCCAGCGTCACGGTGCCGCCCATGGGTACGGTGTGGAGACTTGCACCGGCGAGCGTCTTGCGCTCCTTGAGCTTGATGGAAATAATGCCTCGCGTCAGCTTGGTGGCATAGACCGGGACGTTGAGCCGGGGCAAGACGTAGGGCAATGCCCCGATATGGTCTTCGTGGGCGTGGGTGATGACGATACCGCGTACCTTGTCCTTGTGTTCTACAAGGTAGCTGATATCGGGGATAACCAGGTCGACGCCGAGCATTTCCTCTTCGGGAAACATCAACCCGGCATCGATGACGATGATGTCGTTTTCAAACTCCATCACCATCATGTTTTTGCCGATCTCGTTGAATCCGCCTAGTGGTATTATCTTAAGTTTTGGTTTTAACATTAATTTAGACCTCGAACAAATTTAATTGTTTTAGCTGCGGTTCGGGGGGTGGTGGAGGATTTGCCGCAGCTTTGGATTGTGCCAGTATTGCCGGGATTTTCTTTATATCGGCTTCAAGCTCCTTCCGCAGTGCCTGCTGGTGAAGGGCGGCCGCCGGATGGTACATCGCAAAGTGGATGACGCCGTTCTCGGTTTGGGCCGTGCCGTGGATCTTGCTTATGGTCTTTCCGGGGAAGAACATAGCCATGGAATAACGGCCGAGCGTTACTATCATTTTAGGTGAGAGTAAGGCGATTTGCCGGTCCAGCCAATGGCGGCAATTGCTTATTTCCTCAGGCAACGGGTCGCGGTTGCCGGGAGGCCGGCACTTGATGACGTTAGCAATATAAACCTGATCGCGTTTTAGATTGATGGAAGTGAGTAAACGGTCGAGAAACTGTCCGGCTGCCCCGACGAACGGCCGGCCTTGCTGGTCCTCGTGGAAGCCCGGGGCCTCCCCGATAAAGAGAATCTCGGCATTTTCCGCCCCTTCACCGGGTACGGTACGCGTGCGGAGCTTGGCTATTTCACACTTCTGGCATCGAGCGATCTCGGCATAAAGCTGTTTCAGCTCTGACATGTTATCCTGGTAATAGATTAGCTTTGAGCTATGATAGCACGCGGTATATGTCAAGTCAATTGAAAATACGAGCGTTCGCTCGTATTTTCATACCGATGAAAATCGGTACCCAGTGTATGAGCCTCCCATTTCGTTCCGTGCTTGACACGGAATCCAGTGTAGAACCGCCGGCCATCATTTCGTACCGATGAAAATCGGTATCCAGTTATAGCCTCCTGTTTAATGTTGAAACCAATTTCCGGTTACGTCACGCTTCTGCCGATCAAAAGACGAATCGATTGATCAGCGTGCGCAACGGGGAGGCTTAGCCTATAATTATTTTATAGGTGAGCGGATTTCATTTAGACTTGTTCAATTGGGGGAGCTTAGACATATGGGAAAGAATACTTTTATTGTTATCGGCGGCGTAGCAGCCGGGATGAGTGCTGCCAGTAAGATTAGAACTATCGATACGGATTCACAAATTACAGTCTTTCAGAAAAACGGCTACGTATCCTATATCGCTTGTGGGATTCCCTATTTTATTGAAGGCAAAATCCCGTCAAGCAGTAAGCTTGTGGCTTATGATGCGCAGTTTTTTAAGGAAAAAAGGGATATAGACGTACACTTGCATCATGAAGCTGTCAAAATCTTCCCGTCTGCCAAAACCGTATTGGTGAGAAATGCAGCAACTGGAGAGGAAAAGGAATACTCATACAATCGATTACTTATCTCTACCGGCGCCACGCCCGTGTTGCTTCCTATAAAAGGTCATGATTTTAAAGGGATTTTTTCGGTCCGCTTGCTTGAAGACGGCATAGCTATTCAGGATTACATGGCAGGCAAATCTCCAAAACGAGGTTTAATTATTGGAGCTGGAAGCATTGGCCTGGAGATGGCGGAAGCCTTTTCGGAAAGGGGCCTGAGCGTAACTGTTGTTGAGAAGATGCCTGATATTCTCGGATCGATGGACGATGAAATCAATGAGGTTGTCGAGGAAGAACTTAACAACAAAGGGGTTACTCTCCTTAAATCAATGGGTATCGTTGAATTTGTCGGAGACAGTTCCGGTGTTAAACGTGCCGTATTGGAAAATGGCGAGGCCATTGATACCGATATCGTTATTATTGGTATGGGAATAAAGCCGAATGTGGAAATTGCGCGGCAGGCCGGGATTGAATTGGGACAGACGGGAGCAATTAGAGTGGACGAACATATGCGGACGAACCTTCCGGATATTTATTCGGCGGGCGACTGCGCCGAAGCCTATCATTTGGTTTTGGGGCGGAATGTCTATATGCCCCTGGGCACTACTGCTAACAAACAAGGCCGGGTAGCTGGAGAAAATATGGCGGGTGGTAAAGCCCGGTTTTCCGGAATAGTCGGGACCTCTATTTTTAAGATTTTTGATTTAGAGGTAGGAAGGACAGGCCTCACGGAAAAGGAAGCGAAGCTCGAAGGGAAGGATTACGTTGCTAATGTGATTGATCAATTTTCAAGAGCACATTATTACCCGGGCGCTACCAAAATCAGAGTAAAACTGTTAGCGGAAAATAAGACCGGACGTATTCTGGGAGCTCAGATGGTTGGTAAAGAAGGAGTCGCCAAACGGCTGGATGTTTTTGCCACGGCACTTAGTACGAAGATGACAGTTCGGGAACTCGCCAATCTGGACCTGAGCTATGCGCCGCCTTTCGCTCCTGTTTACGATCCTATCCTGATAGCCGGGAATGAACTACTTAAAAAGTTGGCTGGTTGACATCGGCATATCCTCGTTGGTATCCTTTTAGAATGTTTTCCCTGAATGATGTCGACCCCGAAATCAGCCGTGCCCTCGAGCGTGAGAAGAAACGTCAGAAAGAGACCATAAACCTTATCGCCTCGGAGAACTACGCCAGCAGTGCCGTGCTGGAAGCTCAAGGTTCGTTCCTCACCAACAAGTATGCCGAAGGGTATCCTGGTCGCCGCTATTACGGCGGCTGCGAAAATATGGATACCATCGAGACGCTGGCGGTAGAACGGGCCAAAGATATCTTCCACGCCGGGCATGCCAACGTCCAGCCGCACAGCGGCGCCCAGGCCAACATGGCGGCCTACTACACGCTGCTGAGCTATGGGGATACCGTGATGGGTATGACGCTCGCCCACGGCGGGCATCTTACCCACGGCGCAGGGGTGAGTTTTTCCGGGAAATCATATAATTTCATTCACTACGGCGTTAACCGCGAGACCGAAAGGATCGATTATGCCGGGATGGAAAAGCTGGCCAAAGAACATCAGCCGAAGCTGATCGTGGCCGGTGCCAGTTCCTATCCGAGAATTATCGATTTTGAGCGCATCCGGTATATCGCCGACCTCGTCGGGGCGAAAGTGATGGTGGATATCGCCCACATTGCCGGAATGGTGTCTGTCGGTTTGCATCCCAGCCCGGTTCCCTATGCCGATATCGTCACGTCGACGACTCACAAGACCCTGCGCGGACCCCGCGGTGGGTTCGTATTGTGCCGTAAAGAGTATGCCGCCGCTCTGGATTCTGCGGTTTTCCCGATGATGCAAGGCGGCCCGCTAATGCATGCCATCGCCGGCAAAGCTGTTGCTTTCCACGAGGCTGTCCAACCGGCCTTTACCGAATATCAAAAAAGGGTGCTGGACAATGCTCAAACCCTGGCTGCCGAATTGAAACATTCCGGACTGCGGCTTGTCTCCGGCGGCACCGATAACCACCTCGTACTGGTCGACCTCACTTCAACGGGCGTTACCGGTCTCGAGGCGGAAGAGGCATTGGGCCGGGTCAATATCGTCGTGAACCGCAACAGTATTCCCTTCGAACTGCGCTCGGCCAGGATAACCAGCGGCATCCGGCTCGGTACTCCGGCGGTGTCCAGCCGCGGCTTCGGTAAGGAAGAAATGAAATTCATTGCCGACACCATCGTTAAAGTGATATCCAACCACGGTAACGCCGATTTCGAAGAGAGAGCCCGGCAGGATGTGCTTAAGGTATGCTCGCGGTTCCCGGTGCCCGGCATCGATATATAAAAGAGTCGCGATGTTCCCCAGCACGGCACTATCGCCTTTGCGGCGCTTTAACAGTTTTATTCCCCGTGCAGACGGGGAATCCAAGATGCAATTTCTCTCCCTTTCGTAAAGGGAGATTCAGAGGGATTTTTAAATCTCCCTCAATCCCTCTTTACAAAAGAGGGAAGCCGGATTCCGTGCCTGCACGCAGAAGTGCGTTATGGCACGCAGGCGTGTCGGGCACGGAATGGTTTCGAAAATTTCAGTTATTCGAACTTGTCCCGATTCACTCCATTCATGCGGGATGCCGTATGAGGTAAGGAATCGGCATTTCGGATTTTGAGCCGCAGCCATCCCGTATGTAATCGGGATGATGTTCGTGCTTCGGATTTAATCCTTAAATCACCAATCCCCAATCCCCAGTCTTTAGTTTTGAGTTTGGTGCTATAATATTTGTCGTAACAGAATTCGTTTCGGGAGGAAGCCGAAGTTAATGGATGAGTTGAAAGTTTTTACTGGCAACGCCCATCCGGCGCTGGCCAAATCTGTTTGTGATTATATGGGCATACCTCTGGGTAAATGTGAGGTATTTAAATTCAGCAATGATAATATATTCGTGCGTATTATGGAAAACGTCCGCTCACGGGACGTGTTTGTCATCCAACCGCTGTCCTCTCCCGTTAATGAGAACCTTGTTGAGCTTTTGATCATGCTGGATGCCCTGAAGCGGGCGTCCGCGGGGCGTATTACGGCGGTTGTGCCTTATTACGCCTACGGACGTACCGACAAAAAGGACCAGCCCCGCGTACCCATCACCGCGCGGCTGATCGCGGACCTGTTGACGACGGCCGGGGCCAACCGTCTGCTGTCGATGGACTTCCATGCAGCACAGATCCAGGGTTTTTTCAACATACCGGTCGATGAGCTGACCGCTCTCCCTTTGCTGACGGATTATTTCCGGAACAAGAACCTCAAAGACCTGGTAGTTGTTGCTACCGATATCGGTATCTCCAAACGTGCCCGCGACGCGGCCGAACGTCTGAAAGCCCCTCTGGCGATCATGGAAAAGCGGCGGGTGGATAACGCAGGACATACAGAAACGTTGAATGTTATCGGTGACGTACAGGGAAAAGTGGCCCTCACGGTGGACGATGAGATCGATACCGCCGGCTCCATGGTAAATACGGTAACCGCTTTGCTGGGTCGGGGAGCTACAGAGGTGTATGCCTGCTGCACCCATCCCGTTTTTTCCGGCCCGGCGATCCAGCGGATTTCCGCATCGCCTGTCAAGGAAGTTATCGTTACCGATTCGTTGCCGCTTCCCGCGGCAAAGAAATTAGATAAGATTACGGTTTTATCGATAGCCCCCTTGCTTGGCGAAGCTATGCACCGTATTCATACCGGTCAATCGGTTGGAGCAATGTTTGCCGAACAACAAGCGTGAAACAACTAAAAAGTTAACGAAATTCCAAATCCCGAAATACAAATTCCAAACAAATTACAAAAACCAAGATGCAATAACCAAACACGATAAATCCGAAGCACGAAATACGAAAAACCATTCATTGAGATTGCTTCGGTTCAGCTCGAAGCTGAATCTCGCAATGACAAGATAGAGTTGGCATATAATACAGGGAACTAAATAAAAAGGATTCTTCCCCTCCCAGGAAGGGGGATAGGTAAAACACATGTTTAAATGGCTTGGAAAGCTGGTTGATTCAAATGATAAAGCACTCGATCGTTTGCAGCCGTTAGTCCATCAAATAAACGAACTGGAGCCCGAGTTTCAGAAGTTAACTGACGAAGAACTGCGCGGCAAAACCCAAGAATTCCGAAATTATCTGGCGCAACAGACCGCCGAGGTCACGCAGCGCCTGGCTGACGCCCGGAAAGAGCTGGATGAAGCGAAACAAAGGATTGCCTCCGCCGAAGACGAACAGCAATGCCAGGGGGAGACCTACAAGGTCAAATCCCTGGAAGATAAAGTCGCCCAGATAGAGAAAGACAAGCAGAACGACGAAACCGCTGCCCTCGAAGAATTACTGCCGGAAGCTTTCGCCGCGGTTCGCGAAGCGGCGAAAAGAACTATCGGCCAGCGCCACTACGACGTCCAGTTGATCGGCGGTATCGTGCTGCACCAGGGCAAGATAGCCGAAATGAGGACAGGCGAAGGCAAAACGCTGGTCGCCACGCTGCCTCTGTACCTGAACGCCCTGACTGGTAAAGGCTGCCACCTGGTTACGGTGAACGATTACCTGGCACGGCGCGACCCTTACTGGATGGGGCCGGTTTTTCATGCTCTGGGGTTGACTGTTGCCAGCATATTCCCGCAACAGTCGCAGGACGATTTTACCCCGTCGCGGCTTTACGACCCGGCCTTCGACTCCGGAGAAAAGCTTTGGGTGCATTTCCGGCCGATAACACGGCAGCAGGCCTATAAAGCGGATATCACCTATGGCACCAGCGCCGAGTTCGGGTTCGATTATTTGCGCGATAACATGGCCGTGGATTTGTCGCGGTGCGTACAGCGCCTGCCGCAGAGCTACGCCATCGTCGATGAGGTGGACAACCTGCTTATTGACGAAGCCCGTACCCCGCTTATCATCAGCGGGCCGGCGCCGCAGACCGAAAAATCCTACCAGTACTTTGCCAAACTGGCGGAAAGATTAAACCCCGTAACGGATTACGAGGTCAAAGAGAAGGAACGTAGTATCGAACCGACCGACTCCGGGTACGCTGCTGTCGAAAGGATATTGAAGCAGGAAGGCATGCTGAAAGGGGAAAGCCTGTATGACCCGGTGAACGTCTCCCTGATGCATCACCTGAGAAATTCCCTTACCGCCAAGGAGTTTTATAAGCGCGACCAGCAGTACATGATCAAAGACGGTGAGGTGATAATCGTCGATGAATTTACCGGTCATCTGATGATGGGACGCCGCTATTCCGAGGGGCTCCACCAGGCCATCGAAGCCAAAGAGCACGTCAAGATACAGGAAGAAACCAAGACCTACGCCACGATAACCATTCAGAACTACTTCCGCATGTACCGGAAACTCGCGGGTATGACCGGTACGGCCGCTACCGAGGCGGAAGAGTTTCACAAGATTTATAAGCTCGAGGTGGTTACGATCCCGACCAACAAGCCGGCTATCCGCGAAGACCACCCCGACCGTATTTATAAGGACCTGACGACGAAGTTCAAGGCGGTGGTGAACGAGATCGATGAGCTTTACAAGCAAAAGAGGCCGGTTTTGATCGGTACCGTATCCATCGAAAAATCCGAGCTCCTCAGCGATATGTTAAAGCGGAAGGGCGTAACGCACCAGGTATTGAACGCCAAGCTGCATGAGAAAGAAGGTTTGATAGTGGCACAGGCGGGGCGGCTGGGAGCGGTTACCGTAGCCACCAACATGGCCGGCCGCGGCGTCGACATTATTCTCGGCGGCAGTCCAGAAGGTCGCGAACCGAAGGATTGGCAGGCCGACCACGATAAAGTTATCGAACTAGGCGGCCTTTGTGTTATCGGTACCGAGCGGCACGAATCGCGGCGTATCGACAACCAGTTGCGCGGACGTTCCGGCCGCCAGGGGGATCCGGGCAGCACCCGCTTTTACGTTTCACTGGAAGACGACATCGTCCGGCGCTTCGGCGGCGACCGTGTCAAAGGCATCATGGAATGGGCGGGGATGGACGAAAATATGGCCATCGAGAACAAGCTGGTCAACCGCACCATCGAAGGGGCTCAGGTGAGGGTTGAAGGATATAATTTCGATGTCCGCAAAAGCCTGGTGGAATACGACGACGTGGTGAACCAGCAGCGTGAATTGATCTACACCGACCGCCGCAAAGTATTAAGCGGCGGCGACTTGAAGACAAACATTCTCGATATGGTCGAGGATGAAATCCGCAACGACATCGCTTCTCATGCCGCCACGGGACCGGAAGGCGAAATGGATGTGGAGGGGTTGCTCGGTGAGGTCGGCACAATATTCCCTGTACCGGCGGAGATCAAGAGTTCGGCTGCTACAATGGGGCAGATCCCGCTTGAAGATGCCCTGGTTGAAGCTTCCATTGCTGTCTATAACAATAAAGAAGCCGAGGTTACTGCCGGTATTATGCGTAAGGTAGAGGGGCTGTTGATGCTTAGCGTTATAGATAACCTCTGGGTTGAGCATCTCACTAACATGGAACACATGCGTCTCCAGGCCGGTTGGGAGCAGCTACGGCAGGTGAAGGCCATCGACGCCTATAAAAATCAGGGATATCAGCAGTTCCAGATATTGAAGGATACTATTCAGCATGATGTTGCACACCAGATCTATCACGTAACTGTTACCCGGCAGGAAGCGCCGGCGCAGGTGCCTGTCTCACCCATGACGAAGGTTCTTTCCGGCGGCGGTACCGGACAGAGCGAGTTGGAAAAGACAGGCGGTAATAAAAAGATCGGACGCAACGACCCCTGCCACTGCGGTTCGGGCAAGAAATACAAGCACTGCCACGGGAAATAATAGCCCGCGAACGACTATCAACGGAAGCTTAACCTCCCCCTTTTGTAAAGTCCCGATTTTCTTCGGATATACCCCGATTCCCTTCGTTATATCCCGATTCCCTTCGGTCATACGGGACACAGTATGAGGGAACGAATCGGTGTGGGTTAGGTAACAAAAGGATAGTTGCCGGAAAAAGAAAATGATTATTAAATAATTGTGTCGATAGAAATCGGACGGGTTCAATACCGGGAGTAAAATGCGGATTCATGCGTATTTTCGAAAAAAACGAAAGAATGAAATTAATTATAGGATAAATCTTTAGGATGTGGCTAAAGGGCTGGGCGGATCGGCTGATGATGCAATGCGAAAGCTTGGCAGTCAGGTGTGTCCTGCGCTTCTTACCGAAAGCGGTATTCAGCAAAGTGAGATTCCTGAAGCAATACCTGGGTGATTTAATGCTGGGAATCAATTCGGCCCAGGATGTCAGTTACGACAAGCTAGGTTTTGATGCGAACACAGGCTATACCTATACACCGGGGAACTGGTGGGACCTCAAGGGTACACTCGGTTACAATGTTTCACGTGAAGATGTTTTCATCGACTTTGGATCCGGTAAAGGTCGCATGGTCTATGTGGCGGCTCGCAATTATCACTTTAAAAAAGTGATTGGCGTTGAAAAATCCGAAGATCTTTGTGCGATTGCCCGGAGCAACATCCGCAAGAACCTGCACCGTCTCAAATGTCGAAATGTCGAATTGATTTCCACAAATGTTTTGGATTACGAGGTTCCGGACGATGTATCAATTGTCTACATGTATAACCCGTTTGCCGGTGCTGTCTTCGCCGATACCATTGGTAAACTCAATAGAAGCTTAACCCGCCATCCCCGTAAATTAAGGTTGATCTACCGCAATCCGACCATGCATGACTTACTGGTACAAAATGGCTTTCAAGTGGAGCGGCAGTTGCCGGAACTTACATTGTACGTGGCAGGGCTTTCACGCTCTCCTACTGTTTCAAACTAATCATAAAAATTGATTTTTGCCTACCCACGCTTGTTTTGTCATTCGACCGATTCGTACGGAGTTACCCGCGGAAACCCTCCGGATGATATAAAATAATACTGTGAACAACACCGAAATCGCCAAGGTCTTCTATGACGTCGCCGACCTCCTCGATCTGAAAGGGGAGAATCCCTTTAAGATCCGTGCCTATCAGAAGGCGGCCCGTTCCATCGAGCATTCATCGGTTGAGCTGGAGCAGGTTGTCAAAGAAGGCAAGAACCTCAGGGAAATCCCCGGCGTGGGCGAGGCCATCGAACAGAAGATTATTGACCTCGTGAAAACTGGAAAACTAAAACTCTTCGAAGACCCCAAAAAGGAATTCCCCAAAGGCATCACGACTTTCCTCGATATCCCCGGAGTCGGGCCGAAAACGGCCAATCTGCTCGCGACTGAACTTGGAATTACCTCTATCGAAGAACTCGAAGCCGCCATTGTCAGCGGACGGGTGAGCAAACTTTACCGCATGGGCGACAAGACCGCCGAAAATATTTTGCACAACATCCAGGCCTTGCGGCGAAAAGACCAGCGAATTCCCATCGGCGAAGCACTGACCGTAGTCGATGAAATCACGGCACAGTTAAAGGATGTCCCGGGATTAAAAAACCTGGTTGCCGCCGGCAGCCTGCGCCGTTTCCGCGAGACGATAGGAGACATCGACCTAATGGGTACGGCCAGCGATGCTGAAGCAGTGATTAACGCTTTCACCACGTTGCCATTCGTTCACGAGATAATTTCTCGCGGGCAGACCAAAGCCAGCGTCAGGGTAGCCGGCGGTCTCCAGGTCGACCTGCGTATCATGGAACACGAAGACTTTGGTTCCCTGCTGCAGTATTTCACAGGCAGTAAAGAACATAACATAATATTGCGGAAGAGAGCACTACGACAGGGATTCAGTCTTTCCGAGTACGGCATTACCGACGTTAAGACCGGAGAATTGGAAAAGTTTGCCACCGAAGAGGCATTTTATAAACGGTTGGGTCTGCAGTACATACCTCCGGAAATAAGGGAAGCGGGACGCGAAATTGAAAAGGCGGCAAAAGGAGAAATCCCCAGGCTTATTGAGCTAGGCGATATCAAGGGTGATCTGCACGTGCATACTGATTGGAGCGACGGCCGTGATAGTCTTGAAGACGAAGCGGCGGCGGCGAAGGAACGGGGCTATGAGTACATTGCCATCACCGACCATTCGCGGGGGCTGGGAATTACCAAAGGGCTGGATGTCGAGCGTCTGGGTAAACAGATAGCGGCAATAAAAGAGTTGAACCGAAAGTTGAAGGGCATTCGCGTACTGACAGGGATGGAGGTCGATATCCACGCCGACGGCAAACTTGATATGCCTGACGAAGCACTGGTGAAGCTCGATTTTGTCATCGCCTCGATACATTCCGGATTTAACGAAAGCCGGGAAAAGATGATGGGGCGCATCATCAAAGCGATGGAAAATCCGAACGTCGATATGTATGCCCACCCGACGTGCCGTCTCCTGCCCGGCAGGGAGCCGGTGGCGGTGGATATGGAAGAGCTTTTCAAAGCGGCGCTCCGGACCGGTACTATACTGGAGATAAATGCCTCGCCCGGCCGGCTCGACCTCAAGGATAAGCACATCTACCGCGCCCGGGAATTAGGCGTGAAAATGATTATGAGCACCGACAGTCATTCTGTCGAGCACTTAGGTTTTATGCGTTTCGACATCGGTATTGCCCGGCGCGGGTGGTGCGAAGCGAAAGATGTGCTTAATACGCGGCCGCTTCGCGAGTTCCTGGCTGCCTTGAAGAAATGATTGCTGCCACGATTCAAGATTCATGATTTATAAATGGGTCTGGTTGCATAAAAATACTTAAATCGTTAATCGTAAATCATTATTCGCCATCGTCTGTGTTAAAATAGCCTCAATATGGTGCATGATACACAAGACCCATCGTCCTCCGAGACGGCCGCGTACGAACCTGAGGCAATAAGGCATTTAAGGGAAGCCATTCTGAGCGGCAAGCACTGGTACGCGGCTCTGCTGGAGTCGATACGGCTATGGGACCTGCCTGAAGAATCCCATAATGGCCGTACCTTCCACTACCTGATTGCCAACGAAGCTTTGGACTGGCTGCTGGTGGCGGAAAGGTTGTGCGAAGCCGTAGAAGATTATATTCCCGAGGCGGAATTGACAGCATTCCTGTTCCACGGTGAGCCGCCGCTGGCGCTGACGGAGGACGAATTTGAAGAATTGCTCGGCCGGAAGAAGCACCATCAGTATCTCAATTTCTTCTACGGTGTAACTGTCGAAGAAGCTTTGCTCCTGGTTATCGAGGAAGAGGTTAGAAAGGAAAGACACTCCGCCGGCCTGACACGGGAAAGCGATTTTGTCACGAATGAGTCGCACCGCCGTGTTTATGGCGCCACCAAAGCTATGCTGCTGCGAAACTTCAGGGAAGAAAAAGGTGCGCCGCAGCTGCAATCCACCAGCCTGACGGAACTGAAAGAATTTACTTACTGGCTGTTCAAATTCCGCATGAAAAATTCCGATAAAGCCAGGATCGCCAGCGACACCAGAAAGGCTTTGATCTGGTTGAACAATCAGGGCTTAGCCTGGCAGTTGAGCCGGCACAATTTCCCGGAGGAATTTATCGAGATCGTACCTTCGGCTCACGTCTGAATACGGGCTAATTCCTGCTCTAACCTGACCAGTTTGTCTTTTACGACCGCCAGTCTTTCCCGTTGCTTGTTCACGATCGCCGGAGGGGCTTTCGTCAGGAATAACCGGTCGTAGAGGTGGGATTCCAGACGGCCGATTTCCGCTCGGTTCTGTTGTATTTCTTTGGCGATGCGCTGTTTTTCCGCCTCGACATCGACCATGCTTTCCATCGGAATGACGACTTCACCCTCCGACAGCACCATTACCAGAGCGTTTTTAATCTCAGTCTCGCCTCTGGTTCTTTGGATAGTGACGGGTTTGGCACGTGCTAGCGTTTCGATAGCGGCTTTATAGGGAGTTATCGCTTCGGTAAGTTTATTGGCGTAAACTCGGGCGTCTACCCATTGTGATTGCGGAACCTTGTACTCCGCCCGGGCGTTACGGATGGAGCGGACAATCTCGATTATTGCCGCCATCACGTGCTCGGCTTCAGAATCCACCGCCTCCTTGTCTGCCTCAGGATAGGGGGCGACCATAATGGAGTCGCCGGATTCCCAATTCTCTGAAATAGCTCTTTTGAGGTTCTGCCAAAGCTCTTCCGTAACAAAGGGCATGAACGGATGAAGCAGGCGCAGCGAAGTTTCCAGCACATAAGAGAGAATGGTAAGGGGCATAAGTTTTTTTTCTTTTTCGGAACGCAAGCGGATCTTGGCAAGTTCGATATACCAGTCGCAGAATTCACCCCAGAGAAAATCGTAGATGAGCCGTTGGGCTTCTTCGAATTGAAAGTCTTCGAGAGCCGAGGAAACGCCGGATACAGTGCGGCTCAGCCGGCTGAGGATCCAGCGGTCTTCCAATGCCAATTTATCCCATTGCATTTCACCGAACGGTGGCGCTGACTCCATGGAACTGATAACAAAGCGGGTAGCGTTCCACAATTTATTGGCGAAATTGCGCCCGGCCTCCATCTTGTCTGTGCTGACCTTGCTGTCGTTGCCTGCCGAAGTACCGGTAAGCAAAGCAAAGCGCATCGCATCTGTGCCGAATTTGTCCATGAGGTCGAGGGGATTGAGCACATTACCCCGTGTTTTGCTCATCTTCTCGCCCTTTTCGTCTCTTATTAAGCCGTGCAGATAAACAGTGCTGAAAGGGACGTTCCCGGTGTCTTCCAGCCCCATCATGATCATGCGGGCGACCCAGAAAAAAAGGATGTCGTAGGCAGTTTCCATTACGGCGGTCGGGTAATAGTAACGGAAGTCTTCCGTCTTGTCCGGCCAACCGAGGGTTGAATGCGGCCATAGAGCCGAACTGAACCAGGTGTCGAGCACGTCGGGGTCCTGTTCGATCTTGCTGGAGCCGCAGTGGCGGCAAACTTTCGGGTCTTCAATGCTGACGGTAAGTTCTTCGCAATCGCGGCAGTACCAGACCGGAATGCGGTGTCCCCACCACAACTGGCGGCTTATGCACCAGTCGCGTATATTTTCCATCCAGTTGAGGTAAATTTTGGTAAAACGGGAAGGGATTATCTTGATCTGCCCGTCGTTGACCGCTTTGATCGCCGGTGCGGCGAGGGGCTCCATTTTGACGAACCACTGGCGGCTGGCAATCGGTTCGACGATCGTCCGGCAGCGCTGACAGTGCCCGATGGAATGACTATAGGGTTCGATCTTAACCAGCGCGCCTTCCATTTCCAGGTCTTTGACGACGGCGTCGCGGGCCGCGAAGCGGTCGAGACCGGCATAAGGTCCGGCGTTCTCGTTCATCGACGCATTGGAGTTCAGTATGTTGATGATGGGCAGCTTATGCCGCTGGGCTATTTCGAAGTCGACCGGATCGTGTCCCGGAGTAACTTTGACGGCACCAGTGCCGAATTCGAGAGATACTATGTCGTCGCCAACGATCGGGATTGGCCTTTTCATCAGCGGCAAAACGACCTTCCTGCCTACCATTCCCTTGAAGCGTTCGTCGTTAGGATTTACGGCTACGGCGGTATCACCCAGCATCGTTTCCGGGCGGGTGGTGGCTACGGTGACATAACCATCCCCTTCAGCGAATGGATAGCGGATGTACCACAGACTTCCGGGAACGTCCTGATGGTCTACTTCGAGGTCGGAAAGTGCCGTGGCACAGCGCGGACACCAGTTTATGATGCGTTCCCCGCGGTATATTAATCCTTTATCGTAGAGCCGGACGAATACGGTTCGAACCGCCCGGCTGGGCTTCTCGTCCAAGGTAAATGTTTCGCGGGTCCAATCGCAGGATGCTCCCAATCTCTGGTGCTGTTCGATGATCCTGCGGTGGGTCTTGTTAGCCCATTCCCACGCCCGTTTCTGGAATTCAACTCGTCCCAGCTTATGCCGGTCGGTGCCCTCTTTCTGTAAAAGTCTTTCGACAACCACCTGCGTGGCGATTCCGGCATGGTCGGCTCCCGGCAGCCACAAGGTGGGATCGCCTTTCATGCGGTGCCAGCGGATCATGATATCTTCCAGGGCGGCGGTGAGGGCATGGCCCAGGTGAAGTTCACCGGTGATGTTCGGCGGCGGCATGATGATAACGAAGGGTTTCTTTTGCGGGTCTATCTTAGGCGTAAAATAGCCTTTTTGCAGCCAATATGCGTACCACTTCTTTTCGACTTCTTTAGGCTCATAAGCCTTCGGCATTTCAATTTCCATATCGCTATCCTTCGGACTTTTTGCCTTTTCCCAAAGCGTCATCTGCTTTCCGTACCGCCTGAATGAAGGCGTTTATCTTTGCCGTGTCTTTTTGTCCGTTAGTCTCGACACCGGAAGAAACGTCGACACCCCACGGACGTACTTGTTCTATTAATCGGCCTACGTTTTCCGGGGTAAGCCCGCCGGCGATGATCACTTGAAACCGGGCGGCGACCTTTTTCGCGACCGCCCAATCGAAGGTTTCCCCGGTACCACCGTAGAAGTGCTTTTTCGATGTATCGAGAAGGCACATGAACTTCCGGTCTGCCATCGCCTGACGGCCTGCCTCTATACTCGTTATTATATCAGCACTTTGCTGCCCGGCAATATGGATCACCTTGATCACCGGCCGCTTTATTTCCCGGCAGTACTGCCAGGATTCACCGCCGCTTAACTGCACCCAATCCAATTGCAGGTCTTCGGCGATACGATTTACGGCATTTAGCTCAAAGTTTACAAAAACGCCGACAATTTCCGGGTGTAGATTAAAACTGTGGATGACCGAGGCCAGCGGCACGGCTTCATCAAGTGAAATCTGGCGGCGGCTGGGTGCGAGAACCAATCCGATAACATCGGCCCCTGCTCCGGCGGCCGCCAGACCGTGTTCCCCGTTAGTTATTCCGCAAATTTTAATCTTCGTCATAACTATAGCGGCCTAATGTAAAAGGTCCCTCATTGTCGCGGGAATATTGGACGAAGACATGAGCGTTTCGCCGATGAGGACGGCGTTGACACCCTGATTCCTTAATGATGCAACGTCATTGCGGTCTTTTATGCCGCTTTCACTCACAACGATTTTATCGTTGGGGATAAGCGGCCGCAAACGCATGGTTGTCACCAGATCGGTCTTGAAAGTCGTCAAATCACGATTGTTTATACCGATGATTTTGCCTCCGGCTTTCAAAGCGACCGTAATTTCGAGTTCATTGTGCACCTCAATCAGGGGTTCCATGCCCAATTTGCGGCTCAAGTTGATGAGGGTCGTTAGCTTGTCCGGCGTCAGTATCGCGGTGATCAGGAGAATGGAATCGGCACCATAAGCCCGGGCTTCATAAACCTGGTACCGGTCGAAAATAAAGTCTTTTCTTAATAACGGCAACCGGCTGCCAACGGACTTTCGTATATCTTTCAGATATTCAAGACTGCCCTGGAAAAAAGTGGTTTCGGTCAAAACGGAAATAGCCGCAGCTCCATTATCGGCATAAATCAAAGCTATTTCGGCAGGGTTAAAGTCTGCCCGGATAATTCCTGCTGAAGGAGAGGCTTTTTTTACTTCGGCGATGAGCCGAGCGCGGTGGCCTATCAGCGACGCGGCAAAATCCAGCGCATGGGGTTGGGACAACGCCATTTTCTGCAAGTCGCGTAACGGTACGCGGCGTTTGGCTCCGGCCAGCTCTTTTCTTTTAGCGGCAACGATGTCGTCGAGAGTCATTCGTGCTTTATGTTTTCGGGGCGAATTCCTGGCTGCAAGCAACGAGTTGTTTCAGTTTGGATGCTGCCTCGCCGGTATCAATGGAACGCTTTGCTTGTTCAATACCTTCCTTGATAGATGATGCCGTGTCTCCGGATACCAGGGCCGCGGCGGCGTTTATTAATACGACATCGCGCTGGGCACCCGGGGCACCGTTAAGAACGTCCTGCAATATTTTAGCATTTTCGGCGGGAGTGCCGCCTTTCAAGCTGCCGTAACCGGCCCGTGAAAAGCCGTAATCCTGTGGCGAAATAGTGTGTTTGACTACCCGCCCGTCCAGGAGTTCGTATACCTGCGAGCTCCCTGTTACCGTGATTTCGTCAAGCCCATCGTCACCGTGCACTACCATGGCGTGATGGCACCCAAGGTTTTTTAGTACCGCGACCATTTTCTCAATCATAGCAGCGTCTGCGACGCCGAGCACCTGTGACCTGGCTCCGGCGGGATTAGTCAGCGGTCCGAGAATATTGAAGACCGTCCTGATGCCGATTTCACGGCGAGTCGGTCCGGCATATTTCATCGCCGGATGAAAAGCGGCGGCAAACATGAAACAAATGCCAACTTTTTCCAAACATTTTTGTACGCCTTCCGCCGTCAGGTCGAGGCGAAGTCCCAAAGCTTCAAGGACATCCGCGCTACCGGAACGGCTGCTGGCAGCGCGGTTGCCGTGCTTGGCGACTTTAAGCCCGGCTCCGGCCGCGACAAAGGCGGCCGCAGTAGAGATATTGAAAGTATTGGCGCCGTCACCGCCGGTGCCGACAACGTCGGTAACGGGAAAGGCGACGTCTACCTTCGTCGCCCTGGCACGCATAACGCGGGCCATACCGGATATTTCGTCGACGGTTTCACCTTTGATCCTTAGAGCAATAAGAAATGCAGCGAGCTGCGATGGAGTGGCCTGTCCACTCATTATCTCCTCCATAACTTCCGCAGCTTCTCCCATGGTCAGCGATTTGCCGGCAACCAGGCTGGATATAGTCTGTTTTATCATTCTGCTACCTCATAAACTCATATTCCGCATCAGGTGCGTTAAGAACTAAACTTATTATAGACGTGTTTTGTTACCTTTCAGAAAGTTGCTCAGGATGTCCTTGCCGTACTCGGTCATGAATGATTCCGGATGAAACTGGATTCCTTCGACCGGGTGAGACTTGTGGCGCAATCCCATGATTTCGCCGTCTTCCGTCCAGGCGGTTATTTCCAGGCAATCGGGTAGGTTCTCACGCTTTACCACCAATGAATGATAGCGAATGGCGGAAAAAGGGTCGGGTAAACCGGTAAATACGCCCTTTCCGTAGTGGTGAATGGGTGAGGACTTGCCGTGCATTATCTGCTTGGCTCCACTCACGATGCCGCCGTACGCATATCCGATACACTGGTGACCGAGACAAACGCCAAACACGGGTAATTTCGGACCGAAATGGCGGATAACTTCGTTGGAAATGCCGGCATTCTGAGGGTTAGAAGGTCCGGGTGAAATCACGATACGCTCCGGTTTCATGCGTTCGATATCAGCTACAGTGGTCTTGTCGTTGCGTACCACCGTTACCTCTTGCCCAAGCTCGCTAAGATATTGAAATAAATTATAGGTAAAACTATCGTAATTATCAATTAATAACAGCATGTTATAGCCCTCCTACCCGATGCCTTCTGCCTGGTCCAGGGCTTTCAGCAGTGCCCGCGACTTGTTCATACTTTCCGTGTATTCCCGTTCCGGAACACTGTCGTAGACGATGCCGGCTCCTGCCTGTATATAGGCGACACCTTTCTTTAAGAGCATCGTCCTGATGGCGATAGCCATGTCCATATTACCGGAAAAAGAAAAATAGCCGGCGGAGCCGGCATACGGGCCGCGTTTTTCCGGCTCGAGTTCGGCGATTATTTCCATTGCCCGGATCTTGGGTGCTCCGGAGACTGTGCCTGCCGGGAAGGATGCCCGCAGGGCATCGAAGGCGTTAGTATCTTGCCGTAATGCGCCGTGGACGTTGGTTACCAGGTGCATCACGTGCGAATAGCGTTCAATCTCCATCAGCTCGGTAACCTGAACCGATCCGGGATCGCTGACGCGTCCGATATCGTTCCTGCCGAGGTCAACAAGCATGATGTGTTCCGCTCGCTCCTTTTCGTCGCGGCGGAGTTCCTCTTCCAAACGTGCATCTTCTTCAGGGGTAGCTCCCCGCGGCCTGGTTCCGGCGAGAGGGCGCGTCGTCACCACGCCGTTTTCAACTCGTACCAGGATTTCCGGAGAAGCTCCGATGAGCTGGAAATCCTTAAAGTCGAGGAAAAACATATATGGTGAAGGGTTGATTGTCCGTAACGCCCGGTAAATGGCGAAAGGCGATGCCTTTGTCGGTCGGGAAAGGCGCTGTGATAAGACCACCTGGATAGCCTCCCCGGCGGTAATGTATTCCTTGATCCTGACGACGCCGGTCATAAAGGCCTCTTTTGAGAAGTTTGATGCCATCTCTGAACTGCCCGATGCAGAGGAAGTGGCCGCCGTCTGGTGGTTTGGGGCGAGAGGCTGGTTCAGTCTCTCTACGAGGTGATCGATCCTGGCGACCGCTTTTTCGTACTCCGTTTCGACGTCTCCGTCCAGGCGGACGTGACTCAGCACTTTAATTTTGTGGAGGGCATGGTCGAAGACCAGTACGGTGTCGACGAACATGAATAGCGACTCAGGTATTCCGATGGGGTCGGGTTCGGGCGACGGTAGTTCTTCGAATTTGGTAATAGCTTCGTAAGACAGGTAGCCGACGGCACCGCCGCAGAATTTGGGTAGGCCGCTTACTTCCACTACGCGGTGTTTTTCCATTTCCCGGGAAACCAGGGTGAGCGGGTCGGTCTTATCTCCGCTGCGAGTTGTGACAACGTGGTACGGGTCAGTACCGATGAAGCTGTAGCGGGCCAATCTTTCTCCGCCTTCTACGCTTTCCAGAAGGAAAGAATAGCCGCCGCGGTTGATCTTGAGGAAAGCCGATACCGGGGTTTCCATATCGGCCACGATTTCACGATAGACAGGCACCAGGTTGCCCTTGGTTTTTAGCTTTTTAACCTCTTCCAATGATGGATAGTACATGCGAACCTCCAGAAAAACAAAACCTCTCGCCCGTAGGGGCGAGAGGTTTTCCTTCGCGGTACCACCCTACTTGTCCCAACCGAAATCGGGACATCTCTCTTAGATACTGCCCCGATTATTTCGGGACGATATCCTGGGCTTAATCACGGTGCCCTTCCGTCAAAGCCTACTCGTGTGATCCCGTATCAAGTACGGGACAAACTTTCGGTTTGCAGCTCCCGAGGCCATTCACTTCCAGCGGCAACGCCGTTTCACACCGTTCGCGGCTCTCTGAAGCTCCGTTCAGGAGTTACTATTCTCGTTCACAGCTTTTTACATAACAGTATAGTAGCGGCTCTGTTTCATTGTCAAGAAACGCGGGTGTAGAAACGCGGGTGTAGCCTTTCCTGAACGGGTTGGTTTTTGTGAAGCGTTATGTTAAAATAAGTAAATTCCTACCTACAAAATACCACATTCTGGCGCGGGGGGGGGTTACGGACATGGATGAGGCGGTAATCGAAGCCCGGAAGACAGCCCAGCGAATCGTTGACAATATCGAAAAGGTCATTGTCGGTAAAAGAAAAGCTGTCGAATTTGCTGTAATCGGTCTTATCAGTAAAGGGCATTTACTGATCGAAGATGCGCCTGGTGTAGGTAAGACCATACTTGCCCGCAGCCTGGCAAAATCCATAGATTGTTCGTTTAAGCGGATCCAGTTCACCCCCGACATGCTGCCCGGAGACATTACGGGCGTTTCCGTATTCAACCAAAAGACATCTGACTTCGAATTTCGTGCCGGACCTATCATGGCAAACATTGTTCTGGCTGACGAAATCAACCGCGCTACTCCTAAGGTGCAGTCGGCGCTTCTGGAATGTATGGAGGAAGGGCGGGTGAGTGTTGAAGGGACGACGTATGATCTGCCGTCCCCTTTTCATATTCTGGCTACGCAGAACCCTATTGAGTACGAAGGTACTTTTCCTCTCCCTGAAACGCAATTGGATCGGTTTATGCTTCGTCTAAGCCTGGGCT
>JAUSGV010000187.1 GCA_030648675.1 Dehalococcoidales bacterium | reverse complement strand
CAGTATCGCCGCGTCGACCGGTTCCGGGTTGACGCTTAGCATCGCCACTTCGCTTCGTGCCAGATCTAGAAGCTCATCTATTCTCCGGTTCAAATTGGCGGCGCTGCGGCTAATGCTTTTGACCAGGTTATCCAGGGGAGCCTCGTGAATTTCTTCGAGCAGCAATTCAGCCGCGGCCAGTATAGGAGTTATCGGGGTTTTTAACTCGTGCACCAATCCTCTGGTATATTCGATCCTCTTGGTGATTTCCGTCTGGAGTTCCTGTCTGAGTCTCTTTTCTTCTTGATAAAGCCTCTGAACGTCCTCGGCTAACAAACGATACTTTTCCTCGCGCGCTCTCAATTCTGCTGACGATTCTTCCAGCGAGGCCAACAGCCCGTTCATGGTTCTCGCCACCAGAGTTAATTCATCGTTTCCGGATACGGGTAAACGAACGTTCGTATCTCCGGTTTTGATTATCCTGTCGAGACTATTCAATATTGCGGAAAATCGGGATAATATCTGCTTTTCGATTACGAAAACCACCGCGGCGGTCGCGATCAATCCGATGATCAGCACCAAGATAATGTAAAAAGCTACGGCATTTTGCCCGAGCAGGTAGGCATCACGCGGCATCGCCGTTCGCAATACCAGGGCCGGATTCCCGTTAATATCGTATACCAGGGTATACCCGGCGATCGTTTGTGCCGACAACGTTTTGACAATGATCGATTTATCAAACAAAAACGTCAGGGCTGACCTGAAATCCGGATCGATAACGCTGTCTGTGCGGCTCATCGCCACCTCGGAAAGCGTCAATTGACTGAACCGGTTCAGCTCCGCGGCATCGAGAAACCGCCCGAAGATCAATCTGCCGCGGGAAGGTCCGGAGAAATCGCTCTTGAGAATAGGATGTGAAGCAATCATCATCGGGGCTTCGTGTAGAAGTATGATTCCGGAAATGCTTGTCTTTATTTCCGATTGATTTCCGAGGAGTTGCTCGCGGGACGCATCGTCGAATAACTGGGAAGGTACGGCCGATTCTTTACCATCCGTCAGGTCGAAACCCTTACCGAAAACAAGTTTTCCGGACGAATTAACTATAAGCATAACGTTAATGCGGTAGTTGATAAAAGCCGCATCGGCTAGATTACGGTCGATATAAGCCTCGTTGCCGTCCTCGATAAACGCGTACGTATCGTCCCATGCCGCGCGCCGGGCAACGTCGGCCTCTTCATCAATGATCGTTTTGGAAAGCAGGTTCGTAGTTCGCTGCAGACTTTTTTCCGTCTCGTATTGCTCGATTCGGGCAAGTCCGTTCATCAGGATGAACCGGGAGGTGCCGTACAACGAAGCCACCACGGCTAATAATGCAATACAGATGATCAGTATTGCTTTCGTGCGTAACGACATGCGTATTTCTTCTTGCCAGCTTCGATTCTTGGGTGAATATTAACACTTGTCGAAACCATAATCAATTATCGGAAAAACCTCCGGGAAACAACAGAAAATCCTGGCTTGCCGCTTTTGGCGACGGGATTTATCCCACATGTCATTCTGAACGGGTGAGTCTTTAGCCCTGAGGCATCGAAGGGGAAGAATCCGGGGGTGGAGAAGGGTTTAATTCGCTTTGATTCTCCAACGCCCGGAGCAGGGAGCGGGTAAAGGAGGGTTTACCGGCTCACACCCGGTGACGACTGCCGGTGGCAGTTACCGCCGCTTGTTTTGGCTCGATAAAGAGCGGCATCAGCGGCGGCGATGAGGTCGTTAGCGCCGGCGCCGTTGGCCGGCCAGGTGGCTAGCCCAAGACTGGCAGTAACCGGAAGCTTACCTGCGGCTTGCTGCTCTTCGATTTGCTTTCGTATTCGCTCGCATACTAACTCTCCGGCCGATGCCACCGTATTGGGCAGAAGAATAGCGAATTCATCACCGCCGTATCGGAACGCCTGGTCGGCACTCCGGATCGAGCCCTTTATCACGGTTCCAACGTTCCTCAGTAGATCGTCTCCAGCAAGGTGGCCTCGTTTGTCGTTAAACGCTTTGAAGGAATCGAGGTCCAGGATGATCAGCGAAAATATTCCTCCGTACCGGGCATGACGGTTAATTTCACTCGCGATCACCTCGTCCAAAGAACGCCGGTTGAACAGGCCGGTAAGGTCGTCGATCCGGGCTTGTTCTCTAACCATGGCATACATGCGGCAGTGTTCTATCGGCATCGCCATCTGAGCCGCCACCTGTTTCAGAAATGCGGCTTGCTTTGCGGTGTACGCGTCAGGTTGCCGGCTGGCAAGAATAAGACTACCGATAGCTCGTTTATTAGCCAGCAAAGGGAGGTGTACTGCGGAGCTCATTCTTAGCTTGTAATAAGGTTCTGAAGCGATGAACTGGCGGTCACTGGTAAGGTCTGATTGAAACAACGATTTTTTATTCCGGATCACCCACTCTGAAGCCGTACCTTGCGTTGGGATCAGTTCTTGCACCGGTGCGTTGACATTGTATTCCGAAAACGTTGCCACCAGCCGCAACCCGTCGGGGACTGTCAGAGTGACTGCTGCCCAATTAATATCGAGTATTTTCTTCAGTTCAACGATGAAGCGGTCGAACACCTTCGGCACGTCAAGGCTGGAAGAAATTATCGCACAAGCTCGGTTAGCTATGGACAGTTCATTGTAAGTCAGTCTTCGGCTGTACCCCATTGAACTGCCTGCCTCCGAATCGAGTCTACCGTTGACTCTGTGCCTAACCGGCGTCATTCCGGTTCAGCAATTTGGTTGTTTCTTCCGGGTCGTTACAATAAGCAAAAACGTTTTCCCGGCTTATCTGCCCTTTATGATAAAGGCTGACTAACGCCTGGTCAAGCAGCGTCATGCCCACCCGGCCCTGAGTCATGATAATATTCGGGATCTGATAGATCTTTCCTTCCCGTATCGAGTTTTTTACCGCCGGTGTGGCTAACATTATCTCAACTGCGGCTACCCGTCCGGTACCGTCTATTTTCGGCACAAGTACCTGGGTAAAAATACCAAGAAGGAGAGAGGCCAACCGCGACTGCACGAGAGGCCGCTCATGCGGCGGGAACAAGTCAATTATTCGCTCTGTCGACTGTGAAGCGCTAACGGCATGACCGGTGGTTAAAACCAGGTGGCCGGTCTCGGCTATGGTCAATGCGGCCGCAGCAGTTTCCACGTCTCTCATTTCTCCCACCAGGATTACGTCAGGGTCCTGGCGAAGTACATGCCGCAAGGCGGCGGCGAACGACTTCGTGTCGCCGCCCAACTCTCTCTGGGTAATAGTACATTTGTTGCTGGTATATACGAACTCGATAGGGTCTTCGACCGTGACTACCCTCCGGCTTTCCGTAGCGTTAAGGTGATTTATCATTGCGCTCAAAGACGTTGACTTACCGCTGCCGGTAGGCCCGGTAACGACGACAAGACCCCTCGGCTTGAGGATGAGTTCTTTGTAGGCTGACGGCAGCCCTAATTGGTCCAGACTTGGCAGGTTGCGGGCTATCAACCTGATCACGATACTGGCGGAGCCCCGCTGTTTCGCCGCATTTGCCCGGACGCGTCCGATATCCGGGTATTCGTAGCCGAAATCAAGCTCAAGGTTGCGGGCAAACTCCGTTCTTTGTTCCTCGGTGGTGATTTGCTCCAGGCATTGTTCGATGTCCTTAGCTGAAAGCCCCGTTTTGGAGACCTCTTCTAACTTTCCGTGAATGCGAAATACCGGAGGACTATCCTTGACCAGGTGAACGTCCGACGCTTTTTGCTTGACAGCCTCTTGCAGCAGCGCGTGCATATCCATCGGTCTATTCACCGGTCCTGAGGATCAAAACGAATTCTGTCCTGCCCGCATCCGTCTGGCTCATATCGCTGACAATAATATCACTAAATTTACCGCTTTGCTCCAGGAGTTTAATGTAATTCAGCATGCTTTCAAGCGTAGCCGCACTCGCCGAAACCGACATCGAACCCTTACCGTAGCTTACCTGACGCAGATTGATGTCGGGCAGCAAATTGTTCACGACAGTTTCAAGGCTGCTGGCGGCAATCTTTTGCCCCTCGTGATTTCCGAGCAGACTAAAGTCGATCGTACCATTAACCGTGCGAGCGATGCTGGTCACGGTAACGTCGGCGAACACCCCGCTGGCACTCAGATTGTCGACATAAGCCAGCAATTCTTTTTCATCCGGGGCGCGCCCGGTGACCGTCAGAACATCTCCGGTGAGAGTTATGCTCTTCACCTTCGTTGTCGCAGGCATGTTATTCATTATTACCGCCAAATCCCGATTCAGACCTTTGGTCTGGTTCTCCAGACTGCCTATAGCTGCGGTCGATTGGCTGGTTTCAATTTTTATATCGTTGATTTGTTTCTCCAGTCTGCCGTTGGCCGCGTCCAACTCCGACTTTTGCTGCACTCTTTGTTTCAACAGTTGCTCGGTTTTCGTTAATTCGGACTGTATCGAGGCGAGGCCTTCTGAATTCGTATTAACTACCAGAGCAATCGCCAGAATTAAAGCCGCCAGGACAACCGCTACCGGCAAGGCAAGAATTCTGACGGGAGAAATACGCTTAGGCCGATAAACCTCCGGAAGGGCATTGAAATCGACCGCGGATAAGCCCTGGTTCTTATCAGTGGCGGCGTTTGGCAGGGCTAAAGCGATATTGGCAATATACGGACTGGCAGTAAAATTTTCCAAGTTTTCCAGCGGCGACGGTAGTGGAACAACCGGATGTCCCGTCTTTTTGGAAAGAGTTTCCCACAATTCTTTCTGGTTGAGTAATTCCCCCGAAGCGAATATTGGAATATCGGAGGCCAGTATTTTTTCTGTATTATTGGCGTTGAAGAAGGCGATTGTCCTTTCGGTATCGCTGACGATAATCGGCAGCTTCTCCTGCCAGGTAAGGTTTTCATTGGCGAAGGATACAGTTCGTACCGGTTGTGGGACCCCTTCCGAGACAATTACCACGACGACCTCGTTATGCTGGACGTCAACGATAATGCCGGTAGCCCCTTTCGCCAGTTTGGTCAACAGCAGCGGTTTTAATCCGAGGAAGTGAGGTCTGAGTCCTGCAGAACGCAGCGTTTGGACTACCGCATCAACCGTTTCGCGCGGGACCGCGACAATAAAGACCATGTTTTTCCCGTCCGACGTCGGCATGCTGTACCAGGACAGATAAAGCACGTCGGGCGGCACAGGCAGAACTTTCTTTGCTTCTCGCGGTACCACCTCGCCCAACATTTCTTTCGGCAGCGGCGGCAGTACAATCGGCCGTGACAGGCAATGAAGGCCGCTGATGCCGACCTGGACAGCTCTGGTTTTGACCTTCTGAACTTTGAATAGTTCCCTGATCCGGGCAGATACTTCTTCCGTTTTGATGATTACGTTGTTCTTGACCAGTCCGGGTTCCAGCGGCACGTTTGCCCATTCTTTTATCCGCGGGCCCTGGCAAACCAGCAAACGGAGGCTGGAATCGTCGATGTATAACGTTACTTTTTTAGCCATGTTAATTGCCTTGCACCGTGTAAAGCGTGATTGAGACGTCGGCATGAGCTGGTCCACCAGCATTTGCTTCAGTGTTTATTATCGCCGCGGAATCGACCGCCCCGAAAGTATAGAGAGTGTTCAGTTCCGATAT
>JAUSGV010000139.1 GCA_030648675.1 Dehalococcoidales bacterium | reverse complement strand
GCTTGGTGAAAATCTCTACATTGTTTCTCCTCAAGGTGGCCTTGTATCAAAAGTGCCCTCTTTTTGTCACCCTGAGTCCTTCCGCTGAAGGACGAAGGGTCTGGGGGTAGCGGAATGACTTTTGATACAAAGCTCCTCAAGGGAGAGGAACTAGTACTTAGTTGCAGAAATAAGTGTAATTATGTTCACGTTCAATAAGTAGTTTTTCACGCTCAAAGAATAGCTGCGCATTTTCGCAATTAGGAACTAGTGTAGTGTTTCGTAAATATATTTACATAACTGTCTGCTTCCCTCGAAAGAGGAGGAAGGACTCTCCCCCTTTGGAAAAGGGGGACTAAGGGGGAGTGTGAGTTGTCACTTGTTATCCTCATCTGTAAACCCTTTTGTAAGACACTACACTAGTTTTTGATTTTTGATTTTTTATTTTTGAGTTAGTATGATGCGCGTCGCGAAATGGTATAACAACCGGGACGTCCGGATCGAAGAAATGCCGGTACCGAAAATTGGTCCCGGCGAACTCCTCGTGAAAGTAGAGGCAAGCGGAATTTGCGGCAGCGATGTCATGGAATGGTACCGCCTCGATAGAGCTCCTTTGATTCTGGGACACGAGATCGGCGGCCGGATAGAGGCGGTCGGGGAAGGCGTCACACGCTATAAGATCGGGGACAGAGTAACCGCCGCCCATCACGTACCGTGTAATACCTGTTATTATTGCCTTAGCGGTAATCACACAGTTTGCGAAACACTGCGCCGGACGAATTTCGATCCCGGAGGTTTCGCCGAGTTTCTTCGTTTGCCGGCAATAAACGTGGATCGCGGCGTATTTCTGCTGCCGGACAAGATATCCTACGACGAAGCAACTTTTATCGAGCCGTTGTCTTGCGTTCTCCGGGGACAGGTACGGGCGCAGATGAAACCCGGCAAAAGCGTGATCGTGGTGGGTTGCGGAATCGCCGGCTTGCTTCACATAATGCTAGCTCATACAATGGGAGCGAGCCGCGTTATCGCGGTCGATATCAACGAATTCCGTCTGAAAGCAGCACAAAATTCCGGAGCTTTGACGGTATTAAAGCCGGGAGAAGACTTGCCGGCTCGATTACGCTCTGTGAACGAAGGCCGTCTCGCCGACCTGGTTATCGTCAGCACGGGGGCAACGTCCGCCGTCACCCAGGCCTTCAAGTTGGTCGAGCGCGGCGGCACGGTATTGTATTTCGCTCCTATCGGACCGGGAATAAACATCCCCCTTTCGATAAATGAAGTGTTCTGGCGCAACGATGTTACCCTGACAACGTCTTACGCCGGAAGCCCCGCCGACTATCAAACGGCTCTGGAACTCATCGCGTCGGGTACAATTAAAGTTAATTCGCTTATCACACACCGCCTCAGCATGGCCCAGATCGGCCTCGGCTTTCAACTTGTCGCCAGGGCGGAAGACTCTATCAAGGTGATTATACATCCGAACGAATAAGCAAGGAGGGAGTCATGTCTGCTAATGCAACAAAACCTGCGGGATGTGCCAACTGTGCCAGGATGGAGCAAAAATACAAAGAAAATCCCCGATCGTTCTGGATTCGGTTATGGAAATGGCACAGCGGTTGGTGCCCGGGCTACAAAGCTCATCTTAAGGCACAAGAAGCTAAGCCTGCCGGCCAGCAATAAAACTTCCGTCCGTACAAATCTCGAACCGGGAAACATTGCCGATCACCGGGCTCATCGAAGGAACCAGGCTGTTTAGTTGTTTTATGGGACAATTCCGCGTGCTCTTCGTTTAACACGCGAAAAAATTGCTGCCATGTCTATCATGCTTAAGCCTCTTCAAAAAAGCTTGACAAGTCGGCGAACCCTTATCTATAATCAAATCAAGTAAGTTATTTCTAATATCCCACGTTAGTATTCGTAGTCCTTCGTCTGCCCATTTAGTTTTTTTGGTTTCCCTTAATGTCAAAGTACATCTTTGTGACCGGTGGTGTAGTTAGTTCCGTTGGGAAAGGTATCACTGTCGCTTCTATCGGTACCATTCTGAAAAGCCGCCATATCACCGTTACCGCACAAAAGTTGGATCCCTATTTAAATGTCGACCCGGGGACGATGTCGCCCTATCAGCACGGTGAGGTTTTCGTCACGCAAGACGGAGCGGAAACCGATCTCGATCTGGGCAACTATGAGCGTTTCATCGATGTCAATCTGACCGCCGATTCCAACGTCACTTCCGGACAAATATACAGCTCCGTAATCTCTAAAGAGAGAAGGGGAGATTTCCTCGGCGGTACGATCCAGGTAGTACCGCACGTGACTAACGAAATTAAGGACCGCTTTAAGAAACTTGCGGAAAGATCTAATGCCGAAGTCGTACTTATCGAGGTAGGCGGTACAGTGGGTGATATCGAAGGACAACCGTTCCTCGAAGCAGCCAGGCAAATGAGAAATGATGTCGGACGGGACAACGTACTGTACATCCACGTGACTCTGCTGCCTTATCTCGGTTCAACCCAGGAGCTAAAAACCAAGCCCACCCAGCACAGCGTAAACGAGCTCCGCCGCATCGGTATTCAGCCGGACGTGATTATCTGCCGGGCCGACTACCCGGTGCCCGAATCGTTACGCAATAAGATTTCCCTTTTCTGCGACGTTGAACGCCAGGCGGTGATCCCCATGACAACGATACCTACAGTTTACGAAGTCCCGCTCGTTCTCGAAGAAGAAGGGCTTGGTCAGTTGATAGTAGACAAGCTCGGCTTAATCGGCGAACCATCGGACCTTAACCAGTGGCGTCAATTGGTATCTGCACTCAAAACACCGCGGCAGCCGGTCAACATCGCTCTTGTTGGCAAATATGTCGAATTAAAAGACGCTTATTACTCGGTTCGTGAAGCACTATGCCATGCCGCACTTCACCATAATCGGGATGTTAACGTAACCTGGGTACCGTCGGAAGAACTGGCTAAAGAAGGCGGCGAAGCCATGCTTCGTTCTGCACAAGGTATCGTCGTTCCCGGAGGTTTCGGTATCAGGGGAATTGAAGGCATGGTGAAGGCCGCCGCATATGCGCGAACCAATAAAATCCCTTATTTGGGGCTCTGTTTGGGCATGCAGGTAATGGTTATCGAATTCGCCCGCCACGTCTTTAATTCGCCTGAAGCCAACTCAACCGAATTCGGCGAAAGGACGCCATATCCCGTTATTTCGTTGATGGCGAGCCAGAAGAGCGTCACCGAAAAAGGAAAAACCATGCGCCTGGGCAATTATCCGTGTAAATTACAGGATGGAACCCGGGCAGCGAATGCCTATGGGCGCAGCTTGATTTATGAAAGGCACCGCCACCGCTACGAATTCAACAACAAGTTTCGCAGTCAGTTAGAGGCTGCGGGACTGGTTTGCAGCGGAACATCTCCCGACGGTGAACTGGTCGAAATTTGTGAATTGAGCGATCATCCATGGATGGTCGGCAGCCAGTTCCATCCTGAGTTTGGCTCACGCCCTGGCTGTCCGCATCCGCTATTTCGCGATTTTATCGGCGTGGCAAAAGACGTACTCCGCGAAGGTGCACAACCGGCGCTGCCTCTTGCTACGTAATTAATGAGTTTTTTCATACAATCATACTGAGGAAAAGTGACCGGGCATAATCCCTGTCTCTGGCTTTTACTTTCGGCGTCGCGCTACAAAATGATTCCGGAAATTGGAGGGTCAAATGAAGATTTTTCTTGATACGGCTAACCTGGAACAAATCAAGCACGGAGTGAAAATGGGCGTAGTCGGCGGCGTGACCACTAACCCTTCCCTGTCCGCAAAGGAAGGTAACGCTGATTACGAAGCTTTGAGCAAACAGATTTGTGCCATCGTCCCCGGTCCGGTATCCGTCGAGGTTCTGGTTGAGGGCGTGGAAGCCATGATCCAGCAAGGCCGGCAAATCGCCAAATGGGCACCCAACGTCGTCGTTAAGGTACCATCCACCGCGGAAGGGCTTGAAGCGACCAAGACATTGTCCAAAGAAGGTATTAAGGTCAACATGACCCTTTGTTTTTCTTTGAATCAAGCTCTATTGGATGCCCTGGCCGGTGCCGCCTACGTCAGCCCGTTCGTCGGCAGACTCGATGATATCGGAGACGATGGCATGAAACTCGTCGAAGATATCGTCAAGGTTTTCAAGAACTACAATTTTAGCACCGAAGTTATCGCCGCCAGCATACGCCATCCCCAGCATTGTATCGCCGCCGCTAAAGTTGGGGCACAGATCGCCACTATTCCTTATGCGGTACTGCTGCAGATGACTCAGCACCCATTGACTACGATTGGTATCAGTCGTTTTCTTGCCGATTGGCAGAAAGTCGCAAAAAAATAACTCAACCACACACGACAAGGAGGAACCCACTATTACTATCGAAAACGTAAACAAACAGGACGCCAAGACTCCCACCGCAGAAGCAAAAATGGAAGCAAAAGCTGAACCGAAAGCCGAAATCAAGCCTGAACTAAAAATTGAAATCGGGCAGCTTAGTAATAAAACCGTAGAAGAGCTCGCGGAAATGGCCAAGGACATGGGCGTCCAGAATTTTGCTGCCCTTTCCAAGCAGGACCTGATCATGCGCCTGCTTCAAACTTCTGCCGAACAGGAAGGTAATACTTTCTGCAGCGGTATTCTGGAAATGATGAGCGAGGGCTACGGCTTCCTGAGAAACAACACCCTTCTGCCCAGTTCTGCTGACGTCTATGTCTCGCAATCTCAAATCCGTCGTTTCGGTCTGCGCAACGGCGATATGATCGCGGGACGCGGGCGTCCCGCCCGGGCTGGAGAAAAATATTTCAGTTTGCTGCGCGTTGAAGCCGTCAACGATTTGAATCCGGAACTGGCCAGAAACCGGCCTCATTTCGGACAACTTACACCAACGTTTCCTGACAGATTGATCGACATGGAAACGAAGCAGAACGACCTGGCGGGGAGGTTGCTCAATCTCGTCGCACCCATCGGACGAGGGCAACGCGGTTTGATCGTCTCCCCGCCGAAAGCCGGTAAAACCATGCTCATGAAGTCGATCGCCAATTGTGCTGCCACCAACTACGACGATATACACATCATGGTGTGCCTGATCGGCGAACGTCCGGAAGAAGTCACCGATATGCGGCGTTCATTGCTTAAAGGAGAGGTCGTCGCCGCTACCTTCGACGAGCCGGTGGAAAATCATACACGGGTCGCCGAACTAGCCCTGGACCGGGCAAAGCGAATGGTTGAAAGCGGGCGCGACGTGCTCATGCTCGTCGACGGTATCACCCGTCTTACCCGTTCCTATAACCTGGCAATGCCGTCGAGCGGCCGCACGTTATCCGGCGGTATCGATCCGGCGGCTCTTTATCCCGCCAAGCATTTCTTTGGCGCTGCCCGGAATACTGCCGAAGGCGGCAGCCTGACCATTATCGCTACCTGTCTTGTCGATACGGGCAGCCGCATGGACGACCTTATCTACGAGGAATTCAAGGGCACGGGCAATATGGAAGTCCATCTTGACCGCAGGCTTGCCGAACGGCGTATCTTCCCGGCGATCAATATCGACCGCAGCGGAACGCGTCGCGAGGAACTTCTGCTCAGCGCCGACGTTTTGAAGCAGGTCTGGCTCCTCCGGCGTATGGTCTCGATGATTTCATCGGATTCACCGAACTATGCCGAAGCCGCGGAAAGAGTTATCGAACGGCTGCGAAAGACAAAAAATAACGTCGATTTCCTGGCTAACCTGGCCAAAGAAATATAACGGCTCGATCCCGTTGGGCTTTGTGCCGCCGCAGTTGAGTATCAAAAAGGCGAGGCCTTGCTCTTTACCCCGCCGAGGGGAGCAAGGCCTCGCCTTATGAAGTTCACACCCTCGTCTCTTTTGGCTTTGCCCCGTATCGCATCGGGGGGGGGCTTCCCTTATGACTGAAGAGAATCGGGATATGAGTTTGACGAATCGGCATTCTTTGTTGTTTTTTCCGCAGCAGCGGAGTTTCAAAAAGGCGAGGCCTTGCTCACGCAAGGCCTCGCCTTATGAAATTCACGTTCGTCCTTTTTCTTTTTAGCTTTTCCTTCGATCGCATCGGATCTTATGCTCCGTACCGCATCGGGGGGAGAATCGGGATATGAAAATAGTGTAGTGTCTCGTAAATATATTTACATAACTGTCTGTTTCCCCCGAAAGAGGAAGAAGGACTCTCCCCCTTTGGAAAAGGGGGACTAAGGGGGATTTTGAGTTGTCACTTGTTATCCTCATCTGTAAACCCTTTTGTAAGACACTACAATAGGGAGGTATTTCGTGCTTCGGATATAATTCGTCAGTTTTGAACTTTGAGCTTTGAAATTTGAACTTTGATCTTTGTCGACTTGTCCTTCACGCGCGGCTGGGTTACAATCCTATTCAAATGCAAGAAAAGAAACATTGGAGGCTTCACCCGGTATTCTGGAGTCTCTTGATACTTATTCTGGTTCAAGGCCTTGCCCTTGCCGTCATTTCACGGGAAGACCCGTACCTGGCGACTAAAAACCTCGCTCTGCCCCCAAGTCCGCCGGAAACCGTCGTCTTCTGGCCGCAGAACGTTACTACGCCTTCCGGTGAAGTCATCCCGGTCGAGTCGTACTCGTCGTTCGGTCCGATCCTGATTTACTTCCTGGCTGCGGTGATTGTCATTGGCGGCCTCCTTTTCTTCATCCCGGTTTCCAAATTAATGCTTGTCCTGAGACTGGTGTTCACACTTTTGTTTGCCTGGGGAGCTTTCATCATGTTCCTGTTCTGGTTCCCCTTTTGGGTGACACTTACCGCCGCCGGCGCGGTGGGCATAGCATGGTTCTTCGTACGCCGCATCTGGCTGCACAACCTGGCCATGCTTCTATCAATGGCCGCCCTGGGGGCAGTTTTCGGCCGGTTGATTTCGCCCTGGACGACGATGCTCATCGTGGCCGCAATCGCCGTTTACGATTTCCTGGCCGTCCGCTTCGGCTATATGGTTTGGATGACCGAAAAATTATCGGAATCGGACAACCTCCCGGCATTTATCATACCCCATAGTCTTCGCGGATGGGGCGCGAATTTAAGCCAAAATAAAGTAAAAGAATTGGTCGAAACAAAACCTTCCGAACGAACGGAATCGGTTTTAGGCGGCGGTGACATCGGATTTGCTGTTTTGATCACGTGCTCGGTTTACGCCTCCCGTTCCTTGAGCAGCGCTCTTATCATGGCGGTATTTACGCTCCTGGGACTGGCCGGTGCCTACGTGATCCAGGCGGTATTCCTTAAAGGGAAAGCCATGCCGGCCCTGCCGCCGATCGCGGCGTTTTCAATAATCGGGCTGCTCATTACCGCCGGCTTACCCCGCTTCTAGTCCCTGAGGATTCAGCCGTTCTTTCCCTCTTTCGCAAAGAGGGATTAAGGGAGATTTTCCGGTTTCCCCACTAATTTCCTCTCCCCTTGCGGGAGAGGATTAAGGTGAGGGGAATAAAGACTTCGACGAGTTTAGATTTTTTAATTTTGATTTTGGATTTGTCCCGATCCTGACACCCCTTCGGGATGCCGCATCGCAATCGGCATTTCGGATTTCGCCCCGAAGCTATCCCGCTCTGTCCCGCATGACCGAAGGGAATCGGGATATGCAAATCGGGACGAAATTCGTATTTCGTTCTTATATCTGGTATCTTGTTTCTTGGGTATTGATTATTTAATTCGGGTAATTGACCAGCAAAGCATAGGTGCATTGTGACTGATCCATCCATTGTCGACCAACTAAATACCCTGCCCTTCCGGCCCGGCGTCTACCTTTTCAAGGATGATAAGAGCACTATTATCTACGTCGGAAAAGCCAACAAGCTCCGGAACCGCGTGCGCTCTTATTTCCAAAAACCGGACAATTTGACGGGAAAAACGCAGCAATTGGTTGCCCGCATCCGGGACCTCGAATTTTTTGTCACGAACTCCGAACAGGAAGCTCTCGTTCTCGAACAAAACCTGGTAAAACGTTACCGCCCGCATTACAACGTACGCTTGAAGGACGACAAAGCCTTTCCCTTTCTCAAGATCGACCTGAAAGAAGAATGGCCGAGGATTTTTCTGACGCGGCGTGTCCTGGAGGACGGCGGCCGGTATTTCGGTCCCTTCACCAGCCCCTGGTCGGTACGCGAAACGCTGAAGGTCTTGAAAAAGATCTTCCGTTTCCGCACCTGCTCTAAACCTGTTTTCGACACCGCTTCCCGGGCTTGCCTCGAATACCACATCGGACAGTGCGTCGGGCCTTGCGCCGGGAATACCGACAAAGAAGAATACGCGAAGATAATAAAACAGGTGATCCTGTTCCTTGAAGGCAAACAGGACGCTATCCTCAAGCAGTTGCGAAGCAAAATGGAGACAGCATCGGAATCACTCGAATTCGAAAAGGCTGCCGCCATCAGAGACCAGATTGCGGCCATAGAACGCGTTATCGAGGGTCAAAAAATAGCCTTTCCCGTCGTTGGCGAGCAGGATGTTATTGCTTTTGCCGTAGAAAAAGATATCGCCGCTGTGCAGATTTTCCTGGTCCGTGACGGCAGGGTGATCGGACGGGAGACCTTTACGCTGCAAGGAGTCAGTTCCGAAGAACCGACACAGATCATGTCCAGTTTCGTCAAGCAGTTCTATAGCTCAGCAACCCATATACCTCCGCTGATCATGCTGCAATACCCGGTGGAAGATAAAGCGAATATCGAAGAATGGCTCGGGAGTCGAAGAGGGTCGCGTGTACGCCTGCATGTACCGGCAAGAGGCAAGCAAAAACAATTGGTGGATATGGTCGCCTCTAACGCCGAACAAGGGCTGCAGCAGTTGAAATTGAGACAACCGCAAACGCCTTCCGACCTGACCGCCGCCATGGAGGAAATCAAGAAAGCCCTGAATCTGCCCCGGCTTCCGGAGCGAATGGAGTGCTACGACATTTCCAACATTCAGGGTAAAATGCCGGTAGGCAGCATGGTCGTCTTCGAGATAGGAAAACCGAAAACGGCCGATTATCGCCGCTTTCGCATCAAGATGGTTACCGGAGCCGACGACTACGCCATGCTCGCGGAAGTCCTGAAGAGGCGCTTCAAACGAAGTCAGGCCGCCGAAGGCGGCCTCCAACAACCTGTCATTGCGAGACCATTGAGCCCGCAGGCTCAAGGCGAAGCAATCCCGGTTAATCCCATTAATTATGAAATTGTCGAAGGAAGCCTCCAACAACCTGTCATTGCGAGACCATTGAGCCCGCAGGCTCAAGGCGAAGTAATCCCGGGTAATCCCGTTAATTATGAAATTGCCTCTTTTTCCGCTCGTCCTGTTTACCCCGAGCGAAGCCGAGGGGAGCTTGCCGAAGGACCGCCGAAGGATGCCGAAGGACCTTCAACTATTTCCTCTCCCTTGAGGGGAGAGGATCAAGGTGAGGGTGTTAGAGATACTTCCGAATGGTCCAAAATCCCCGACCTCGTCCTTATCGACGGCGGAAAAGGGCAGCTTAACGCTGCTTTGGCCGCGATGAAGGCAGCCGGTGCCGAAGCTGTACCGGCCGCCGGCCTGGCTAAAGAACGAGAAGAGATATTTATCCCCGGACGCTCGAATCCTATCGTTTTACCGCCGTTTTCTCCGGCGAGGCAAATGCTGCAGCGGCTGCGCGACGAAGCCCACCGCTTCGCGATTACCTATCACCGGAACATAAGGAAAAAAGAGTCGTTTGCCTCTGTTCTGGATACCATTCCCGGCATCGGCAAGAAACGGAAGCGGGCTTTGCTCCGCAAATTCGGTTCCATACATGGTATTCGCGAAGCCAGTACCGCCGACCTCGCCGCCGCCGCTGGTATGAGTTCGACTTTGGCCCAAAAGGTAAAAGATAACCTGTCATTGTAAAGGCCAGACGGATTTCCAGCTTGACTACGTATTTATCGAAGTCCTAACTTCTGTTCTGTCATTCTCCGCTTCAGGCGGAGAATCCATTTCCAATCTGTCATTACGAGATTCGAAATCGATTTGAACCCAATCAATCTCGGTTGCCCTCGTTACCATTCCGTGCCACGACACGGAATCCAGCCTTTCCCCAAACTGTCATCGCGAGTTTCCGTTGCTAGTGTAGTGTCTCTTAAATATATTTACATAGCTGTCTGCTTCCCTCGAAAGAGGAGGAAGGACTCTCCCCCCTTTGGAAAAGGCAGACTAAGGAAGGACTCTCCCCCCTTTGGAAAAGGCAGACTAAGGAAGAACTCTCCCCCTTTGGAAAAGGGGGACTAAGGGGGATTTTGAGTTGTCACTTGTTATCCTCATCTGTAAACCCTTTTGTAAGACACTACACTAGTTTATATCTTTCAACCGGATTGTTCTTCCTGTTTTAATGGCACCAAAACCGTACCGATTCCGGATGCGGTCGACGGTCTTGTTCAATTCCTCCAGTTTACGGACAGAGGGAGTAAACAGGGTCGCCTGCTGGCTCGGCTCTACCAGGTTCGATACTCCGATCCCTATCAACCGCACCGCCTGCTTTTCCACCGTCAGTGCCTGCTCAAGCAACTCAGTCCCTGTCTCAAATATCGCGTGGTCGGTACCGACATTTTCTTGAACTGTGCGACTGCGTGTAATTGTCGTAAAATCAGCGTATCTCAATTTCAGAGTTACGCATCTTGCCTGCTTCCCCTTTTCCCGAAGGTCAGCACCTACCTTTTCGCTTTGACGCCATAAAGTCGCTTTCAGAAACGGTCTGTCGCGGGTATCCTCTCCAAAAGTGGTCTCTCTGCTTATGGATTTGGATTCACCCGGCGGTAGCACCTTACTATCATCAATTCCGTTGGCGAAGTTAAGCATAGTTTCGCCGGCGCTACCGAAGCGACTTTTCAACGTAAGAGCCGATACTATGGCGAGGTCTCCTATCGTATGTATGCACAGGCTTTTCATCATCTTCATGGACTGCTTCCCGACTCCGGGCAACTTATCTACCGGCAGCGGGGCAAGGAAGTTACGCTCTTCCCCAGGCGGTACTTCGATAAGCCCATCCGGCTTAGAGAGGTCCGACGCTACTTTGGCTACCACTTTACAACTGGCGATACCAACCGAAGCACATATTACCAACTCATTGCGTATTCGCTGCTTCATGGCTACCGCCATCTGCCGGATAGAGCCGTGTAATGATTCAAACCCGGTTACATCCATGTAGGCTTCGTCGATGCCCATGGGCTCGATAAAAGGCGAGAAATCATTCAGGATAGCCATGAACTTCTGCGAGAATTCGCGATATCTGGCAAAGTTACCTTCGATAAAGATGGCTTCCGGACATAATCGAGCGGCAGTTACAATCGGCATGGCAGAGTGAAGGCCGAAGGCTCGGGCTTCGTAGGGAGCTGTCGCAACGACCCCTCTCCGGCCGGGCTTACCGCCGACTACGACAGGTTTTCCCTTGAGCTCAGGGTTGAGAACCTGCTCTACCGAGACGAAGAAAGCATTGAGGTCGATATGAATGATGGTTCTTATTGCCATAAGATTACTCTAGGAACGGTGGAAATAGTCTTCTGGGTCGAACCCGCGACCAACGGTTTCGAAGTGCGTCTATAAAGTCACTTTTAGCCTTAAATTGCCACCTTTTATCACTACGCTCGAATGGCAAATTACACTCAATGGTGACTAACAGTTGTAAACAAAGAATAGCAAACGGAATAGCAAAAGAGCAAGATATATATATGAACCATCTTAATTTTAGTTGGGTAATTGATGGCAAACTGGCCGGACATCAGGCTGCGTCGTCAGATCGTGATTTGTTACAGGGTATTCTCTCACTGGTCAGATTGGTCGAGGATCACGAGCCCCAGGTCACCAGTCTTCAGATATCTCAACAAGAAGTGAGTGTAGCTACTGCGCTAATGTTTCAGATGGAACCTTAGCCGTTCCTCTCTTCGATGTCATTGATTTCATGCGAATTGGAATCGGATCTGAGTATGATGCTTGTTATTTTATACATTGAGATAGTATTGACCGGGCAATCTGGCTCTCACCTTCCGTCACGTCGGAATGAAAGTGTATCTCCATCTGGTATTTGGGCCATTTGCCGGTTTTCTCGCGGATATAGTAGACCAGTTCGCCTTCAATAGCCTCAACACTCGATTTAATTAAGCCAGGGAACGCCAAACGAGCAACTCGACGGTTTCAACAGCATCTTTCCATTTGTAACCGTAGTAGCCCGTCTTTCCGTCCGCATTAAAACCATGTCTCATGCGAGCGGTC
>JAUSGV010000180.1 GCA_030648675.1 Dehalococcoidales bacterium | reverse complement strand
AAGTCCTGTCCGACGCGGAAAAGAGGCGGAAGTACGACCAATACGGCGACCAGTGGCAGCACGCCGATCAATTTGCCAAGGCCGGGGGGCAGGGGACTCCATTCGGTGATTTTAATGCCGGGGGAGCCCAAACCTTCCATTACGAAGGCGGCAACATCGATATGGACAGCATCTTCGGCGACCTGTTCCAGGGTTATGGAGGGGGCGGAGGGCGCAGGGCAAGATCGAGACGCGGCCAGAACGTTGAATATCCGATTGACGTTTCCCTCGAAGAGGCATTTACCGGGGCGAACCGGGTAATTACTCTCGAGGTGGAAGAGCCGTGCCCGGCTTGCAGCGGTTCAGGAAGAATTCAGAATGCAATTTGCTCTGTCTGCCGGGGATTGGGGACCACGCGTCGCTTGAAGCAGATTGAAGTAAAAATACCCGCCGGAGTTACGGATGGTTCGCGTATTCGTATTTCTGGGCAGGGTGGGGCCGGATACGGTGGAGGCCCAAGCGGCGACCTCTACCTGGTGACATCGGTCAGGACCAACCCGCTTTTCGAACGGAAGGGTGACGATTTGCTGGTGGTGGTGCCGGTACCGCTCACTGTCGCCGTGTTAGGCGGCGAGATAGAAATACCGACGTTGAAAGGCAAAATAGCTCTAAAAGTTCCCGCTGAGACACAAAATGGGCGTGTATTTCGTCTTAGCGGGCAGGGAATGCCGAGCCTCGGGTCATCGTCCAGGGGGGATCTGTTGGCTTCGATAAGAATTGTTTTGCCCTCGAATCTTTCCGATGAAGAGAAAAAATTGTTCGAGCAACTCCGTCAATTGCGCCCCACGGGGTAACGGGAGGTGATAATATGGCGAATAAAGATACGCCGCGGTACGTGATCAGTATCGCGGCTGAAATGGTCGGCGTTCCCACTTATACCTTGCGCTACTACGAAAAGATTGGCATAATGGAGCCGTCGCGTTCCAAAGGTAATATTCGCCTCTATTCCGACAGGGATATAGCATTCATCCGGAGAGTCAAGACTTTGATGGAAGATCTCGGCATCAATCTGGCTGGAGTTGAAGTTATCCTGCGCATGTCCCAGCAGATGATGGAACTACAGAGTCAGTTGGAACGGATGGAAATAAAAATCGCCCGGATGAAACAGAAACAAACCTGATTAGTCGTGAAACCGAACAATGTTTTGAAGGAGCTGCGTAACAATTGCCCGAATTCGAGAGTTTTCTACAAGATAAATTGTTTCCGTTATATAAGGCTCATTATGCTCTGTGGATCCATTGGTGGCCGTGGTGGCGCCGGAACGTAAGCGGACGGGATATTCTCAGGAAGTGGAATGACATTAACCTTGTTCATGAAGGGCAAACCTTTCTGGATTTTGGGTGCGGTACCGGGTCTTTTACTATTCCGGCAGCCAGGATCGTCGGCTCGCAGGGGAAGGTATATGCCGTCGATTGTTTCCCGGGGCAATTGAAGATCGTCAACAAGCAGTCGCGTAAAGAAGGTCTGAGGAATATCGAAACGATATTGTCGAACGGCCACACCGGTTTACCTGATGAGAGCGTCGATATCGTCTGGATGTGTGATGTTCTTCACGAGCTTCCCGAAAGGCAGACTGTGCTCAGGGAACTGCACCGCGTGCTAAAGAAAGATGGTGTACTGGCGATTTACGACGGCATGAAGAATAAGGTACTGGATTATACCGACGGTTTGTTTATGCATGCCTGGGGAGAACAAAAACTTCACAAATTCGTCAAATAAAATGGGCGTTTTAGATACACCTGGCACGATTATCCATGATTCCCGTGGACCAAAGGTAACGAGAAAAGACATCACCCTCGGTGTCATAGCAACAATACCGACTGTCATACTTTCAATATTGGGAATCTACTATCGAAACGAGTTGCTTAATATTAGCGGCATCGCCGGTTATAGCCTGATCGGTATGCTCGTTATTTCTTTCGCCGCAGGCAGTTTGCTCAGTTTCTCGGGAACACTTTGAAAGGTATGTTCCTCGCTTTTGCGGGATATTACGGTATTAATTCGATATTGCATTTGATTGGCGTTTCGTAGGATATAGAGGGTTAATTATGCCGTATTTCGGCTGGTTTTTACTAATTGGTTTAGCCAGTATAGGTATCTGGCAATTTGCCGTCTGGCAGGGGGAAGTCCGCCTCAAAAAAGAGATGTACCGCAAAGCTATCGATTTTGCTCGAAGCCGGAATAAACCTTTACTGATCGCCGGCGGGCCTTATGGCCACCGGCGAATTCGTCACCTCTTAAGGATGCCGGCGCACGGCGGCGGCAATGTTTGTCTTGATATCGACCGTAACGCCGTCGAAGGGCATCCCAAAGCGGTGATCGCCAGCGTGACGAATGTTCCTTTTTCGGACAAGTCGTTCGGAGCTGCTTTCGCCAGTCACCTGCTCGAACATCTGCCTACTACCGCCGCGGCAAAGCAGGCGCTGGCGGAACTAAACCGAGTCGCCGACGGGGTTTTTATAGCATCGCCTTCCCGGCAATCATTGAGCGGCTGGCTGCACCCCGACCACCACTTATGGGTGTGGCAAAACGGGCAGACTACTTTTGTAGAGCAGCGCGGTAAGGTTGACGGTACGTCCGCCGCGAAAAAATTGCCCTCGATAGAGGCAGAACCGGTGCGGAACCTGGAGGAGGAAGCGGACCTGCTGGCAATGCAATTGTTCCGAAGAGACTCCGGGAAGCGAGCCGAATTTACCAGGCGCGTTCTCGATATTTGTCGGAGAGTGGAGGGTAGGGATTTCCTGGTAATTCACAATCCCGGCGGTTGGGGCGGTACGCCATTACCGGATCTACTGGAATGGGAGAAAAGCGTTATCGACGGCGTGCTCGGTAATCTCGACCGGTCAGGCTGCAGTCACTTGCTGGTGCAGCACTTCCGCGGCGGCAGCAGCCAGTGGGAGCATGCTCTGAGCATGAGAGAACAGACATATTTTCTTTTTACCGGACATTATCATCTCGCTGATGAAATGGCCGCAGAAACGACATTTATAGCCAGTCATTTCCCCGACCTCAAGATCATTATGCTGGGTGCCAGTCAAGGCGCTGCTTTCGGCAATGCAGTAATGCGCCGGATCGGCGGTTCGTTAAACATATACAGCATTGAACTGGGTTTGATCTTCCCGCATAAGAAAAGGAGGATTATCACTGCGAAAACGTTAGCCGTCGACAGCAACGGCCATGTACCCGATCCGATCGTTCATCTGAATTTGAGAGTAGCGCTCACCGCGTACTTTACCGCTCCGTACCGCTGGCTGCAATACAGACTAGAGGGACATCCGAAAAATTTTTCCTACTGTATTAATGCGCCGGGTCACGATTATAATTGGAAGTATCCGGGGGTTAGCGGAAGGATAGAAGAATTTCTCAACTCTAATTTTGGGAAGAAAGCAGTTGGAGGATAGATGATGAGACAGGAAAGATTTACGGAGCAGGCGCAGGAAGCCCTGGCTTCTTCGCAGCAGCTTGCCCAACAAATGCAGCATAGCCAGTGGGACGTGGAACATATTCTCCTTGCTTTGCTCCTGCAGCAGAAGGGATTGGTCGGCGATATCATTCAAGAGCTCGGTGCCGACGTTTCTTTGATACGAGGGCGGGTGGAGGAAGTTTTGCGCAAGATCCCCAAAGTAACTTACCAGACCGGGCAGATCTATGCCACGCCGCGTACGGCACAGCTTTTTCAAATGGCCGATGCGGAAGCGAACCGGCTCAAGGACGAATATATCGGTACGGAACATCTGCTCATAGCGATCACGGCTGAAGAAAAAGGGGAATCAGCGCGCATACTCAAGAGCTTCGGGGTTGACCAGGAGAAGGTATTTCAGGCTTTACAAAAATTGCGCGGCGGCCACCGCGTCACCGATGCGCGTGCCGAAAGCAAATACCGTTCGCTCGAAAAGTACGGCGTCGATCTGACGGAACTGGCACGCATGGGAAAGCTCGACCCGGTGATCGGGCGCGAAGATGAGATAAAAAGGGTCATGCAGATACTGAGCCGGCGCACAAAGAACAATCCGATCATCATCGGCGAGGCCGGTGTCGGTAAAACCGCGATCGCGGAAGGACTGGCGCAAAAGATCGCCGCCGACGACGTCCCCGATTCTTTGAAAGGCCGCCGTGTTGTTTCACTCGAGATGGGGAATATGGTCGCCGGCAGCAAATTCCGCGGCGAGTTCGAAGAAAGGCTTAAAGCGGTGATGGACGAGGTTAAGCAATCCAAGGGTGAGGTCATCCTCTTTATCGACGAAATCCATACGGTGGTCGGTGCCGGTGCCGCGGAAGGGGCGATAGATGCCAGCAACATGCTCAAACCGGCCCTGGCCCACGGGGAACTGCAGTGCATAGGGGCGACGACTAATGATGAATACCGGAAGTTCATCGAAAAAGACAAAGCCCTGGAACGGCGGCTGCAGCCGGTATTCGTCGGCGAGCCGACCGTCGAGGCTACCATCGAGATACTGAAGGGGTTGCGTCCCCGATATGAAGCGCACCACAAGATCAAGATTAGCGATGAGGCTCTGGAGGCGGCCGCACGCTTCAGCCAGCGTTATATTACAGAACGTCATTTGCCGGATAAAGCCATTGACTTGATCGACGAGGCAGCAAGCAAGCTGCGCATCGAAACAGAAAGTGCTCCGCCGGAAGTCAAATCTTTGGAGCAGAGCGTCAAGCAATTGGCTGCCGAAGAAGAAGCGGCTTCGCAGCGGCAGGATTTCGAAAAAGCAACCACTCTAAAGGCAAAAAGATTGCGAGCTGAAGAGCAATATAACAAAGCCAAAGCCGAATGGTTCAACCACGAAAAAATCAAAAGCACGGTTGATGAAAGGGTTATTGCGGAATTGGTATCGAAATGGACGGGAATTCCCGTTTCGCAGATGCTTGAGGGGGAGGCGGAGAAGCTTCTCCACATGGAAGACCGGATTCATGATCGGGTAGTCGATCAGGAGGAAGCGGTAAAGGTGATTGCGGAAGCGATCCGCCGCAGCCGTGCCGGGCTGAAAGACCCGAAGCGGCCGATAGGCAGCTTCATGTTCCTCGGGCCGACGGGGGTGGGGAAGACCGAGGTGGCCCGTTCACTGGCGTGGTTCCTGTTCGACGATGAAAATGCCATGGTTCGGCTGGACATGTCGGAGTATCAGGAGAGGCACACGGTTTCACGTCTCGTGGGTGCCCCTCCCGGCTATGTCGGGTTCGAAGAGGGCGGGCAACTTACCGAAGCGGTAAGACGGCGTCCTTACCGGGTGATATTGCTCGACGAAATCGAAAAGGCCCATCCGGAGGTATTCAATACGCTGCTCCAGGTATTTGACGACGGGCGTCTTACCGACGGGCACGGCAGGACGGTGGACTTCAAGAACACGGTCATTATTATGACCAGTAACGCCGGTATCGAGTTTATCAAGCGGCAGGCCGCCCTGGGTTTTGCCACGCGCAAAAACGGCGAAAAAGCCGATAAACAGGGATACGAGGACATGAAAGAAAAGGTCCTGGCTGAAGTCAAGAAGACTTTTAGGCCGGAATTCCTGAACCGTCTCGACGATATCATCGTGTTCCACGAACTGAACGAGGAACAATTGCGGCAGATCGTCGACATAATGATTAAGGACGTCCAGGGACGTTTGGCGGAACGCAAACTGAAGCTGGAAATGAGCGACAAAGCCAAAACGTGGTTGGCGAATGCCGGCTTCGATCCGGAATACGGGGCCAGACCGCTGCGTAGAGCCATCGAACGCTTTGTGGAAAACCCGCTTTCGACCAAGGTATTGAGCGGTGAGTTCAAGGCAGGTGCGACCATCCTTGTCGACCTGGAGGGCGAAGATACCCTCACCTTCAATGCCAAACCGGCGGAGAAAGAGAAAGTCAGGGCCGGGAACAGAAAAAGCACGTAAAAAAGGGGGATGGCAGTTCCTTATTGGGAGTTGCCATCTCCCCCTTTTTTTTGATACATTATGGAGACGCGGGGTTTAGCTCAATTGGGAGAGACCTCCGACACGGTGCTTGCATGGGGCTGTAGCTCAATTGGGAGAGCGTCTCAATGGCATTGAGAAGGTAAGGGGTTCGAATCCCCTCAGCTCCACCAA
>JAUSGV010000179.1 GCA_030648675.1 Dehalococcoidales bacterium | reverse complement strand
GCATGCCCTTGCTCATGGCAATTATCTCGCCGTCTTCTACCCCGATTTCGCCGGCCATATATTCTTTGAGGAGCTGGATGCCGGCTAGATTGGAGGGAAAGCCTGCCCACAGGTCCCACGACCGGAAATACACGACGAAGTGCAGTTTGCCGTAGCGTATCCGGGTATCTATCATGCGCAGGCAGGGAGGGTCGGTAAGCTTTAATGACTCGGCATCGCCCACGGCCATGAAAGCCTGATTAGTGTTGTGGCCGTCTTCTTTGTACATACGGATGACTTCGGATATCTGCTTCTCGAGGTACTGGCCGTAAGTGTACTGTTCGCCTTCTGCGACGTGCGATGTCATGAGATAGGGGAGATAATTTTCGACGTATTCCATGGTGCTCGGCGCCGGTATTCCCTGGGGGACGTCCGGTACCAGAGGGCGGCTGCCCGGATATTGTATGTGCACCTGGATGAAATCGAGTTCTTTTCGCCGCTGCCCGGCGTAGCTGCCCCGGTCGATCTTGTATTCGTAACCTTCGTTCAGGCATTTGCAGAGGCAGAGAAACCAGGCTTCAGGCAGGTCGCGGGCTTCGATTGAAGAAATTTTCATACTTTATCCTCAATAACTAAAGGCTTAAAACTAAAAAGTTAAAATGCCCTTCCCCCAGATCCTTCGTTACACTCAGGATGACAGTAAGAAGGGATTAAAGGCAATTATACTCCGGTTTGTAACGGATGTTAACGGCTTTTTTTGAACAGGCTGAAGAATCTGTCTTCGTATTCCGGGAAAAGTCCCCAGCGGTCGAGTTCGGCTTTTAGAACGCCCGGTTCGCTTTCTCCGGCGGATACCTGGCGGAAAAGGTCCTCGATACGTGCCCTCGCATCGGCGGGGATGCCTTCGGAATCCATTTTCAACAAGCCGCGTTGTCCCATCTGGCGGACGTTGTCCGGCAGCGACGTCCGTGTTATTTCGTAAATGAATTTCATCAACGAAACATCCCAGAGTTCGTCCAAACCCTTGATTATTGACACCAGGGGGTCGCCGCGACGGTCGAGATCCTCGTTCAGTTTGGCGACTGCTTCGGACAGCGGACCGGAGACGATGTTCAGTTCTTTAGGCTCGTTCTTGTAGGTATAGAGCAGGCCGGAAGCGTTACTTTTTTCGTTGTGTACGGACTCGAAATATCTTCTCGCTTCCGGGCTGAAGCCTTCCAGCCGCGAGAGATAGAAAGGGGTGACGATCTTCGGTCGATCGGCAATGACCTTACCTTCCCTTATCACGGTTTCCGGGGGACGGGACTTTTCAGAATAGACCGGTTCCGTCACCAGGTAATAGTAAAGGTTCGTCGTCCCGAAAGAATACAAACCCTGTTTCGGGGCACGCAGAATCTCTGTCTGCCTGACGGCATCTCTGATTCGTTCGTCGTCCATCTTTACAAAGCTCAAAACTTAACGGGGCAAGATATACCAGGGATTGGGGATTTGGGATTTGGGATTTCCGCCCCACCCTGAGATCCTTTCCTTCGATGAACTCAGGACAGGCTATCCTCCAGGATGACAACTAAACATAACGTCTTTAAGATATTGTCGTCAGTTCCTGCTTGTATTCGCTCATTAGCTTCAGGTACTGGGAGTCCAACTGGGATTGCATTTTGTGCCATTCCTGCAGGAATTGAGGCTGTTTCTCCACATCGATCTTCCCGACCACCGCCATGCCCTGCTGCTTGGCAGACTCCTGGAGCCTGTCTTCAAAATCGGCTTTAAGCGACATAAGAGCCTGTTTTCTCTGCTGGTCTCCCTGGGTGGCATAGTGGTCGAAAAGGCGGCGGAACTGAGTGAGGACGGCCTCGGTTTTGACTTTGTCGTTCTTTAGCATTTTCAAGGCGTCCATCGCCTTCTTGGTGGTCTTTTTCGCGACTTCGGTGTGCGGAAGACCGATATTCCTGATCAGGACTTCGGTTATTCCCTGGATGACGTATTTCCTGGCGTTTCCCGAAAAACCGTTCAGGGAGCCGAACAAATCGAAGTCTTCCTTGATGTACCGCACGCCTAACTTTTCGCCTTCTGGAACGTACTTCCACTCCGTGCGCTCCTCTTCGGTGGAATCGCCCATTTTTTCGAGCTTTTCCATGGCGAGTTCGAAGGCGCTCTTTATTTCTTTATCACCCATGAGTCCTCCATGTATGTTGATTGAAATTAATTATACTATGAGGCAGAACAAATACGAAATACGTCCCGATTTCATACGGGACGCCCCGTTCCGATTTATGCCGATTAGCATGCGGCATCCCGAAGCGGTTAGAATCGGGACAAATTCGAATACTAAAATCCGAATGACAGAAAAAATCTCCCTTAATCTCGTTCCAATTCGTACACTCATAGGAATCCATAACTTTACGAAAGAGGGAAAGTCACGTCTGGATTCCCGCTTTCGCGGGAATGACAATGGGTTGAGACGGTGTGGCTGGTAGAGGAAATTATACGGGCTGGTCGTTCGAGGGGTTGTCTGTCTCGTTCTTCATCTTGCTGCGGAACTGGGTTTCGTAAAGTCGGGCGTATATTCCGCCTTTAGCCAGCAATTCATTATGCGTGCCGCGCTCGGAAATGCGGCCGCGGTCCATAACCAGAATCAAATCAGCCGCCAGAATAGTGCTCAAACGGTGGGCGATGACGATACTGGTGCGGCCGACCATGACGCGCTTCAGGGCATCCTGTATCAGGGCTTCGGACTGGCTGTCGAGAGAACTCGTCGCTTCGTCCAGTACGAGGATACGCGGGTTTTTCAGGATGACGCGGGCGAGGGCAAGGCGTTGTTTTTCACCTCCGCTCAGCCGGTATCCGCGCTCGCCGACGATAGTTTCATAACCCGAGGGAAGTCCTATCACAAAGTCGTGAATATTTGCCGCCCGGGCGGCGGCTTCAATTTCCGCCGGCGTGGCGTCGGCTCTGCCGTAGAGGAGGTTAACGCGAATCGTGTCGTGGAAGAGATAAGTCTCCTGCGTGACCATGCCTATCTGCCCGGTGAGCGAGGCCAGCGTCACGTCCCGCAAGTCGTGCCCGTCGATCAATATCCGGCCGGCCGTGGGGTCGTAGAGCCGGGGAATGAGATATGTCATAGTCGTCTTGCCGGCTCCGCTGGGCCCTACCAGGGCAACTAGGCGGCCGGGTTCGACGCGGAACGAGATATGCTCCAGCACTTCGTCACGCGCCTGGCTTGGCCCGATACCTTTCTCATCTTCGCGTTCTTCTTCGCCGTTTTGCCGCTTTTCCGCGGTTTCGCCGGATAGAACTGCCATCCTGTCCGGTACCTGGCCGAAGCGCCGCACGTCACGGAGGAATCCCTTCCCCTCCTCGGTGTAGTGGAAACCGACGTCCTGGAATTCCAGCACGCCCTGTACGTCACGCAGTGTTAAAGCGTCCGGTTTTTCAGTAATCTCATTGGGAACATCGAGTACCTCAAAAACACGCTCGAAACTTACCATGGAGGTAGCGAAATCGACCGGGGCGTTGGTGAGTGTCTGCAAGGCGCCGTACAAAGTTCCGAGGTAAACGCCCAGTGCTACGATAGTGCCGATAGTAAGCGTTCCGTTAATGACGAAATAGCCGCCGACACCGTAAACCAGGGCAAAACCGATCGAACCCAACAGGCTTATGCTGACGACAAACAGCGAGCCCGTTACGGCCCGCCGCACGCCGATGTTTCTCACGTCCGCGGCACGCTGCTGGAAGCGCTTGTCTTCTTTCTCCGCACGCCCGAATAGTTTGACCAGCAGTGCTCCGCTTATATTCAGCAATTCTTGGGCCACGGCATTCATCCTGGCGTTAAGGTCTAGCTGCCAGTGAACAATGCTGCGCAATTGTTTCCCCAGTCTGCGGGCGGCTAAAAAGAACAAGGGAAGAATAGATACGCTGATCAGCGAAAGCCGCCATTCCATGGTAAGCATGACCGCAAGGACGACGATAGCCTGGATGAAACTGGTGAAGATGTTGACGAATGTGTTGCTGATAGCGGTCTGGGCACCGACGACGTCGTTATTGATGCGGCTCAACAATTCGCCGCTTTTCGTATGGGTGAAGAAACCTAACGACATGCGCTGCAAATGGGAAAATAGCGCCACCCGCAGGTCGTAGACCACGCCTTCGCCGACGCGGGAGTTGATCTGCCGGAGGATTAAGTTCAGGCCGCCGGTCAATAGCGGAATTATCACCAGGGCGACCAGCAGCCAGGACAAGCGGTGCAAATCGCCTGCCGGGAGAGTCCGGTCGATCAGATCGCGCAGGATGAGCGGGGACAGCAAGCCGAGTCCGGTTGTAGCCAGGGTCACGCCCAGCATCGTCAGAATGTACCACCGGTAGGGCCGGGCGTATTTCCAGACGCGCTTAAGCAAATCCCTGGTGATCCTGGGTTTCTCGTCGGGGGCATCGCTGTGTATGCGAGTAAAACGGTCGCTACGCATCATCCATATATAGTAGCACGGTCAAACGAATGAGGCCAAAGAAGTTAAATCCGAAGCATTAAATCCGTCCCGATTTGCATACGGGACACCGTATGATAGGAGAGAATCGGGATATGAACGGAGTGAATCGGAACAAATTCGAATAACAAAATTCGAAATGTAGACCAAAGGTTATACACTAATGCGGCGAATTTTAATATATCCATTTGTGGCGATTGTTACCTCCTCAATGTGAGCTTCGCACGGCTTTCCGTTCTTTAGGATATTTTATCACGGGCAGAAATCATAGTGGGTGTGATTTGTTGGGATATCGCTAATGATAAGGCAGGAGTAGAGCAAACTGTGGTATTAGATTTTGAAAACGAGCGGTTTACCAAAGACCCGCCCAATCTTCGACATGGTGGTGGTCTGATTGTCGGGATAGACGATTCGCTGGAACCTTAGGTGCACTAAGTCCGCTCGCTAAGTGGGCTTGATGACCGCTTTCTGGGTGTACGCGGGAGAAAGGGGTCATCAAGAAAGTAATGCGCTAATTTGAGACAGGGTAGGGTATCAGTTTGTATTACTTGAACCTTTTATTATTTTTTCGTAAAAATTCTTCCACACGTCTCATTACCTCAGTCTTAGACATTTCATTCGCTTTAGGTCTTAAATTGATAAGCTTATGACACTTGGGACATTGAGCGTAAGCAGGTATCTTATCTACATACAAAATTTTCATATTGGAGCTCTCATTACAGTTTGGACACATTTTTAATTGTGTTTCCTCAGAAGGTTTGTCAGGAGCGGATTGAGGTTCAGGGCTAGGTGGATGTGGATACCTTTGGGGATCAGCGTTTCTATTTGTATTATATGGGGTGTTCGAATTATTACTACCGCCAGATCTCCTCAACCATTCTTCATGATATCTCTTTCTTCTTTCTGTGTCCTTCAATACCTCTTTAGCTTCATTAATCTCAACCATTCGTTGGTTAGCACCAGGATCTTTGTTGACATCGGGTGCGTATTTCTTGGCAAGTCTGATATACGCACCATCGACAACTTCAGGTTCAGCTGAAGGGTCAACTTGAAGTATCTTGTAGTAGTTCTTCCAGTGGATTTCCCATTGTTCACGCATTACAATCTGCCCTGCCTTTTGTTATCTTGATAACGGTCGTTCTTCTTGGCAATTTCCTAGATTGTTAGTTTCTGATAGATTGGTAACAAACCAAGAGCATTAGCCCGTTTACACTCCGTTGGGCTTGTGCCCTCTATAGACAGTTTCTTGAAAGATGTGTCCAGAAGCATCAATGATATATCGCTGGGTAATATTCCCTTTGTATATTCGTACAGTAACGTCGCCATAATGGTAACGAGTAATCTTATAACGATATTGACCATTATGAGTTAGTCTACGGATATCGTTAATTTGTTTAAAATTAGGTTGGTTCATAATCCCCCTCAGTTGAAAGTGGCTTGATTGGGGTATTACCGCATCCTGAAAATTTCCCCCATTGCATACCTTACTCCAAAACTCATACAAAGAAGCAAAAAACCAACAGCTATCTGCCCACCAGAGCCGCCGCCTAAGATACCTCCCAAAAGTAATGCTAATCCACCAAGTAGAAAAAGAACCTGTAACATTTTGCCGAATGTACCAACCAGAAAATCTCTTAGCATTTCAGACCTCCACTTAGATTAAAGTTGTTCACCAGATTCCTTGTGTTTCTTAATGGTGTCTTTTCACCATTGCACGTAAGTTTCTTCCCCATCCCTGACTATTAGCCCAATCACGTTATGGCGAGAGCATTTCAAATTGAGGCAGGTTACGTAGATTCCGTTAGGATAAAGGAATAGCGATCTGGCTTTACAAAGCTGGCATCGACCATGATTTGAAGGTGTTTCTTGAGGGGGTTCTTCGCTAGCCTCTGGCCGTTTTCGAATGGTGATGCTTATTGATGTCAGCCATGACTGCTTTGAGACGCCACTGCAATCGCAACCGCAATTTTTGCAGTATGTGTTTCGTAAAGAGGAATTAATTTCAAAACCGAACTTCGGGCAGTCCAATATGGTATCCCCCGAACAAAACGGTTTCGCACCGTTCAGGTGGCAGAATTGTAGCCCCAGCAGTAGTGGGTGTCAATCGTCAGATTAGGCACGAGGTGTATAATGGCAGCCATGACTAATCGTAAGCTCGTATTAGGCTTAGGCCTATCGTTGTATTTCATAGTACTCTTTGTAGCTATGACTGTGATTCATGAAATGGGTCACTTTGCGGCAGCTTTGGCGATTGGAGTTCCTCTGAATGAGATAACCGTTGCTTTCTATGGAATAAATCCTTCGGTAACTTGTTGCGGCTCTCGCTCTCTGGCCGCCTTTAACCCAAGTTCTGTATCCGCGTTAACAGCTCGACTTAGGCGACCGGAGCGGAGCTTTTGACCCCGCTCCTGCCTTTCTTATCCCTCAAACTCGCTTTCTATCACTACCCTTACCAGATGGTCATCGATCAGCTTC
>JAUSGV010000175.1 GCA_030648675.1 Dehalococcoidales bacterium | reverse complement strand
TAAGGAAACAAAAAGGGCGAGTCTAAGACTCGCCCTTTTTGTTTCCCCATCCTGTCATTTCGTAGTCGATACGGAATCCAGCGTCTTTTCTATCTTCCGTTTGGTTATTGCTTCTTGTGATTAGGAATTGGCTCTGTTATTGTGCCACCGCGCCGGGGTTTAAAAAGGGGAGGCCTTGCTTGGGCAAGGCCTCCCCTTATGAACGACTTAGGTTTAGGTTTTCTTCGCAGCTCTAACTTATTACTTGTTCTTTTTAGTTTTGAGCTATTTCTTCCGTCTTACCACATAATCCGCCAGTTCCAACAGGGATTTGCGGGCCGGTTTGTCGGGTAACTGGTTAAGGTTGCGGCAGGCTTTGGCGCAGAAATCGTTGGCGATGCGGTAGCACTCGTCGGTTATATCCGGTGAGTTTCGCACAACCTCGATCACTTTCTTGATGTCCGCCTGGCTGTCTTTGTTCTTGAAAAGATCTTTGACCGCGGGTTCTTGGGGATAACGTTCCCGCAGAAGCATGGCCGGCAGGGTAAAGGTGCCCTGCATAAGGTCTGCTCCGGCGGGTTTGCCCAATTCTTTTTCCGTACCGACGTAGTCGAGGATATCGTCGACGACCTGGAAAGCCAGGCCGAGATTGTAGCTGTATTCATTCAAAAGCTGGACACACGGTTCCGGGGCGCCGCTCAAAACAGCTCCGGATTCCGTGGACAAAACGAACAAAGCCGCGGTTTTCTTTGCCATTCTGTCGAAGTACTCTTCCCGCTTTAATTTCACGTTATAAGCATTCAGTGCCTGGCTGATTTCACCCCAGGAAATTATCTTCAGCGTTTCGGAGAAAAGCTTTATCGTCCGCAGATTTCCCGTCGAAGCCGTCAACGAGCCGGCTTCGGCGAAGAGATAATCGCCAAGGAGTATGGCCTGCTCTTCACCCCAGAGGCTGTTGACCGTCGCCCGGCCGCGGCGGACCGAGGATTTATCGACGGCGTCGTCATGCACCAGCGTCGCCGTGTGTAAAATCTCGACGGCCGTAGCCATGGGCAGCAGGCGCTCCAGGTTATAGTCGTAAGATTTACCAGAGAGCAGCGTCAGAATAGGCCGGATTCTCTTCCCCACGCTCCTGAGGCTGTAGTCCAGCAGTTTCGCCAGGTGAGGGAAATCCACTTTGCAGACCGATTTAAGACAGTCTTCTATCTTATCCAGGTCCCCCTGAACGGGGGCATAAATTTCGCTTAACTCCAAATCTCTCCCCTTCCGCGTATTGGCAAGTATTTTACACTATTTTACTGCCTAATTGTGATTCCGGCTTTCGAGAAAATCTAGCCTCGAATATCCCTCGTCTTGTCATTCTGACCCCGATGGAAATCGGGGGAATGAATCTGGGGGCGGGGCAGTTTTTACTTTTTAACTTTTCAGTTTTGAGTTTTTTGTTATTCGGTCATTCGTGCTTGTCCCGATTCACTCCGTTCATACGGGATGCCGCATGACATTAGGTAATCGGCATTTCGGATTTTCGCCTGTTTGGTCATTGTAGTTTGTTTGGTTATTGCGGAGCCGCAGCGACGTTCCGCATGAGTTTTTACGAATCGGAATATCTTGGTTATTGGTTTTTCGTATTAACTTTTTGCTTTTCTATATTTAATTTTTGATTTTTATTTTCCCAGCTTCGCACTCTCTACTTCGGCTACTTCTTCGTCCAACTTGATAAACAGCAGTGCCGGAAGCTGCAATTTTTGCCCGGGAGCGGGCAGGTGGGCCTGCCAGCCGAAATCAGCCACCGGACCGCTGAATCCAAGATACTCGTGAAGCTTCTGTGAACTGAACGGCAAAAAAGGATAAAAGATCGTTTTCAACTGCGAGATAACCGCGATGGCGACGTACAGTGACGTAGCCGCGGCCTGCCGGTCCGTCTTTATCATTTTCCACGGGGAACGGATATCCAGGTAACGGTTGGACTCCTGGGCGAGAGACATCGCCGCCCGTATCGCTTCGCGGAAATGGCATCCGGCAAGCAGCCGGTCGACATTCTCCAGTGTAGATTGCGCCAGACCAAGCAGTACCTGGTCCTGGGCGTCGAATTCCTTCGGCGTAGGAACACAGCCGTCAAAATTCTTGTAAACAAACGAAAGAACGCGGTGCGCCAGATTGCCGTATGTGGCCACCAATTCGCCGTTGTTGCGCCGGACAAGCTCGCGCCAGGAAAAGTCGGTATCGCTGGTTTCCGGCATGTTTATTGACAGCAGATACCGCAGCGTATCGGGGCTGTATCGCTCCAGGTAATCGGGCACCCACACCGCCCAGTTCCGGCTGGTGGAAAGCTTTTTGCCCTCGATGGTAAGAAACTCGTTGGCCGGAACATCGAAAGGCAGGTTAAATTCGCCCTGCCCCATCAGCATTGCCGGCCAGATTATCGTGTGAAAGGGAATATTGTCTTTGCCGATAAAGTAATAGCTTTTCACGCCGCTGCCCTGCCAGAAACGGCGCCATTTTTCAGCGTCTCCGGTGGATTTCGCCCACTCCTTGCTGGCCGACAGGTAACCGATAACCGCTTCGAACCAGACGTAAAGACGCTTGCCCTCGTAGCCCTTTATCGGCAGCGGGATGCCCCAGGCGATATCGCGGGTTATCGCCCTATCCATCAGCCCGTCCTGCAAATAACGCTCGGTAAAATTGTGCACGTTAGGCCGCCAGTGGGTTTGTTTCTTCACCCAATCGAGCAGCACGCCCTCGAAGGCGGTCAGCTTAAGGAAGAAGTGTTCGGATTCCTTGAATTGGGGGGTCGCGCCGCAGGTGCGGCAGTGGGGTTCGAGCAGCTCGGCAGCGTTCAGCGGCTTACCGCAGGCTTCGCATTGATCTCCCCTGGCTCCGGGTTTCTTGCAAAAGGGGCAAGTCCCTTCGAGATAACGATCAGGTTGGAAACGGCCGCAAGTGGGACAGAAAGGCTGCGAAACCATCGCGGAATAGATAAACCCCTTTTCCAGCAGCGAAGTGAATATCTCCTGGGAAACGGCGTAGTGATTGGGCGTCTCGGTGTTCGTATAGAGGTCGAACGAAATGCCCAGTTTCTGCCAGCAGTCGAGATACTCCTTATGATATTGGCCGGCGACCTCGCCCGGCTTTTTCCCTTCCTGCTCAGCTTTCAGCGTTATCGGCGTGCCGTGCATGTCGGAGCC
>JAUSGV010000172.1 GCA_030648675.1 Dehalococcoidales bacterium | reverse complement strand
TTATTCCCAAATAATCCATCTCTATCTCCCTTTACGAAAGGGAGGCGGCTAAAACCATCCCGGATCCCTGTATTCTCCAAATACCTCACGGTAGACGTCGCAGATTTCCTGCTCGGTGGCATATTCCTTGACGGCTTCGATGACGGCAGGCATAACGTTTTCGCCGGACTTGCAGGCCGCCCTGACATCAGCAAGCTTTCGGGCCACGGCACGATTATCCCGCTTTCGTTTGACTGCTTTCAAGCGCTTGAACTGTTCGGCTTCAACTTTCTCATCTATCTTCAGCAGGTCCACCGGTATTTCTTCGCCGCCCTCATATTTGTTAACCCCGATCATCACCTTATCACCGTTATCGATCTGCTGCTGGAATTTGTAAGCCGCATTAGCAATTTCCAGTTGCGGAAATCCGCGCTCGAGTGCCGCCAGCATGCCGCCCATTTTGTCGATCTTTTCGATGTATGCCCATGCCTTTTCTTCCATTTCGTTGGTCAAAGACTCGACGAAGAAAGACCCGGCAAGTGGGTCCGTCGTGTTGATAACTCCGGTCTCCTCCGCGATCACCTGCTGGGTACGCAGGGCTATGTTAACGGCGAAGTCGGAGGGTAACGCTAATACCTCGTCGAGAGAATTCGTGTGTAACGACTGGGTTCCCCCCAATATTGCCGCCAGTGCCTCCGTCGTTGTGCGGATAACGTTGTTGAACGGCTGCTGTGCCGTTAAAGAGCAGCCCGCGGTTTGACTATGGAATCTCAGCCACATCGAGCGGGGATTCTTCGCTTTGAATCGCTCTTTCATTATCCTTGCCCACATCCTGCGGGCAGCGCGGAACTTGGCTATCTCCTCGAAGAAGTCGATATGTGAATTGAAAAAGAAAGAAAGCCGGGGGGCAAAAGCGTCTACATCAAGCTTCTTACGTTCGATAACGTCCTTTACATAAGCGATGCCGTCGGCAAGAGTAAAAGCCAGCTCCTGGACGGCCGTCGAGCCGGCTTCGCGGATATGGTAGCCGCTGATGCTGATGGTGTTCCAGCGGGGGACGAATTTAGTACCGAACTCGATGGTGTCGCTTACCAGGCGGATGGAGGGTTCGGGAGGGCACATGAACGTCTTTTGTGCGGCAAATTCCTTGAGCATGTCGTTCTGGATTGTTCCGCTTATTTTGTCCCAGCCTATGCCCTGTTTTTCAGCCGCCGCGAGATACATAGCCCAAAGAATGCTGGCCGGCGGGTTAATAGTCATCGATGTCGAAACTTTATCCAGGGGAATGCCTTTGGTCAGGACTTCCATGTCGGCCAGAGTATCTATAGCCACACCGCACTTGCCGACTTCGGCGCGGGAGCGGGAGGAATCGCTGTCATAACCCATCAGGGTCGGAAAATCGAAAGCGGTGCTGAGTCCGGTCTCGCCCTCTTTGAGCAACTGGTGCCAGCGCCGGTTGGTGTCGGTGGCCGTGCCGAACCCGGAGAACAGACGTATGGTCCAGGGGCGCCCCCGGTATCCCGTGGCCTGAACCCCGCGTGTGAAGGGATACGCGCCGGGAAAACCGATATCGCTGCCGAAATCCAGGTCTTTGACGTCTTCCGGAGTGTATATCGGCTTGATTTCAAGGTCGGAGACGGTGGAGAACTTTCTCGCCGGAGCAGCACTAGTGGCTTTCTTGATATCGGCGAGCCACTTTTTCTTTCCTTCGCGGGCCTGGTCTCCGGTCTTATCAGTGAACATAATCAATCACCGTTTGCCAGATATAATAGCATAACTGGAAATTGACTACATTCGGAGGAATTGTTGGGTCACATTTCAAGCAATTGTGGCATTGCCCCTCATGACTTATGTTTAATTACCTTCCCGAAACATTGCCGAAGCCAGGGGCTATATTCTTCAGGATTTCTGGTTAGTTGTTCCTTGAGGTCTTCCATTGCTATCCATTTCCAATCAGATACTTCATCAGAGTTGGGTTTCGGATTTTGCTTCGAGAATCCGAAAAAGACATGGTCAAATTCGTTCTCTATCAGACCATTGCCAACACCAACCTGATATGAAAATGTAAAGACCTCAGTCAATTGGATTGAAAGCCCCATCTCTTCACCAAGCCTACGCTGTGCAGCAGCGACTGGTATCTCACCCGGCGAAGGATGGGTGCAGCAGGTATTAGACCACTTTTGGGGAGAATGATATTTGCTAGCGGCACGCTTCTGAAGTAAAAGCTCTTCTCTATGGTTAAATACAAAAACAGAGACAGCCCTGTGTAGCAGTCCACGACGATGAACTTCCATTTTCTCCATTGTCGAAAGCTGGCCGTACGTATTTAACAGGTCACAGCCATGCTCATCAACCAAAACGACGAAGTCCCGTTGTATTATCGGCATTCTAGCTAAGTATTCCTCAGAAGTGTTTCCATCTTTTCAACCACATTCAGAGTTCTGCATCATACCACTCTTCCTGGTAAACAGTCTATCTGTAACGGCTCAGAGGTGAGCAAGGCGGATTCTGCCTTCAAAGTGAACAACCTGGTTGACGGGGTAAAAGTTGTTGTTGTATTATAGTTCTATAGTAGTTTAGAATTGTCTATAATACTAATTACTCTTTTGGGAGCAGAAAAAATGGAAGATCAGATTTATGCCTACCATGCCGAGATGTGTAAGGTTCTCTCCCACCCCAAGAGACTGGAGTTGATAAATGTTTTGCGTGACAAAGAGAAGCGCGTTGGTGAACTGTCCCAGAGATTGGGATTGCCCATTGGTAATCTATCCCAGCATCTGGCGATGATGAGGGAGCGCCATATGCTCGTCTC
>JAUSGV010000169.1 GCA_030648675.1 Dehalococcoidales bacterium | reverse complement strand
CCGCCGCCCGTAGGTAGGGGCAGGGTAAGACGCCTTTCAAAGTTTAACCAGGGTATTTTCAGGGCGGCCAGCATGATGAGGCCAAGAATGATCAAGACAACGCCGGCTATCTGACGGACCAAGGCTAAATGGCTCTGTAAGAATGATCCGAGTAGCCCGGAACCAGCCCCAAAGAGAGTAAAGACCAAAGAGAACCCGATCACGAAGCTTAACGAATGACGGAATATGGGTAAACGTTTTCGTTTGGCTTTATCTTCAAAAATATCAGGACCGACCAGGCTGGAGAGATATACGGGTATAAGCGGTAAAACACATGCCGAGAGAAACGACAATAGCCCGTAACCGAAGGCAACCCAAATTGTTATTTGCTGCATGTTCTCGCCACGTTACCGAAACGCAAAACCCACCTTTCTCGCCCGTCCAAGCCTAGACGGCCGACGTGACAAAGCCATTTCTGTGAACCGGAGAAACCCACCACTATCACTTACGAGGGCTCTCCGGAATTATAACCTGGAGAGCCCTCGCATTAGGACAGAAGAACCACCCGCCAAATCAGTCAGTTCATTGCGAATCCCAGGCTAATGTGTTTATATTACTTCTACTTCGTAACCAATATGGCTATTGCTTCACCCGATTCCTGATCTATAACCAATGTGCAATTATATGACACGTTGCCTGTTGCCGCTTGTTGAATTTCGTCAAGACTACAAGCGGTGCCTGCTAGGAATGAAGTAACATTAGACGCAATCGGGAACGTCTGCGTTCCCTGCGAAGTTACAATAGTTACGTTCTGGCCAGTTATTCCCTCCAAAGTACCCGTGATATTTTGAGTCGGCGTTACGTTTTGAGTTGGCTTTTTGGAACAACCCACGGATACCATGGACAATACTAATAGGATCCCCAATATTATGAAGACGACTTTTTTCATGCTAACCTCCATGTTACTATTTTGTGTTTATATTAAACCAAAAAGTATTAAAAAATCATAAAACAGAAATGGAAAAAATGACAAATTTGTAACATTTTAGCTGATGCACGCGGACGGGGTTGGGCTTTGCCCGGATGCGTGTTCACTGTATTATCCGGGTCAAGCTCGTCTCCACCGCCGATTCGCTGAGAAACGGACCGGGGATTATCTCGCGAATGAAGCCATCCTTGTCGATAAGGACGTTGGTTGGTGTGTCACCGACGTGATATTGAATTGTCGCCAATTGGTTTGTGTCCAGTAGTACCGGGAACGAATAGTTGTTTGTGCTCATGAAGCTCTCGAGATTAGCCTGGGTTTCTTCAGGCCGGGAATTAAGGATATCGATGGTCAGTACCACCAGGCCTTGGCTTTGCCATTTATCGTAGATTTGCTGAATGACCGGCATTTCGCGCCGGCAATCAGGGCTCCAGGATGCCCAGAACGTCAGAAATACCGGTTTGCCGTGAAAATCACTTAGCAAGACAGATTTTCCGCTGATATCGTTCAATTGGAATTCGGGAGCTTGTTTCCCAACCATTTGCGTCTGGGTCATGTTGATGGAAATACCTTGGGGAGAAGAAGTCTCGTTGTCTCCCGTTGAGTTATTAACGGGAGCCTGGCGGCAAGCCGAAGCAAAGATAGCCAGGATTATGCCGGAGGAGATAATGATCGATTTCTTCATACCGTACTTCCCATTTTCTAAACATTCATTTATACCATGCTGCACCCGCGAAAACAAATTTGAAGCTGAGATGTTATAATGGGCGGTTAATCGATTGATTAAGGAGTTTTGATGGAAGGTCACGGTGGATCCAAAGCTGCGATCATTGCTGCCGTAATCGGCAACGTCGCTATCGCTGTCGTCAAGTTTATTGCGGCGGCGTTTACGGGCTCTTCGGCGATGATTTCCGAAGGGATACATTCGCTGGTCGATACCGGAAACGGCGGTCTTCTGCTGCATGGTATGAATCAGTCGAAAAAACCAGCCGACGCCGACCATCCGTTCGGGCACGGGAAGGAGTTGTATTTCTGGACGCTGGTGGTTTCAGTTTCTATATTCGGCATCGGCGGCGGCCTGTCCTTGTACGAAGGCATCGCTCATATCCGGCACGTCGCTCCGGAAGGGATTTTGTCTAATCCCACGATGAATTATATCGTGCTGGCGATCGCGGCTCTCATCGAGGGTTGGTCGTTCTCAGTAGCTTTTCGAGAGTTCCGCAAGGCTAAGGGCAAAAAACGCGCCTTGCAGTATATCCGGGAGACAAAAGACCCGAGCACATACACCGTAGTTCTCGAGGACGGCGCGGCTATGTTTGGCCTCGTATTCGCCTTCCTGGGCGTGTTCCTCGGTCATGTGTTCCAAAACCCTTACCTCGATGGGGCAGCTTCAATCGTCATCGGTCTGCTACTTATGCTTGTCGCCTTTGTCCTCGCCTTTGAGACGAAAGGCCTGCTGCTGGGAGAAGGCGTCGGTCCGGTGATGTTATCGGATATCCGCCGGCGTGTTGAGTCCGAGCCGGCGGTAGAGCGCGCCGCCGAGATTTTAACGATGTACATGGGGCCGCACGATTTGGTGGTGAACCTTGGCGTGTGCTTCAGGAAAGGTATTACCGTTGAACAGGCTCATGAAGCAATCCACCGCATCGAAAACAACATTCAAAGTGTATATCCGGAATGTACCCGGGTGTACATAGAAGCGGAGTCGCTTCCCTATTCGACGTAGATCGTACCTTCACCCCACCGGCGTGTGCGGGTCATTGTGCTAGGTGTGATCCCCTGGTTGAATCGAGGGCTGGTACGGCCTTTGTGTGATAGTTTGTATAACAGAATTCAAATGTCATAAATTTGTAATATCCGCCCGTGTCAATTTTATGACTTTTCTATTTGCCGGCACATACAATTAAGTTCGTAAAATTGGTTTGTTTTTCCCCGATGTCAGTTTTGAAATGGGAGAGAATGGTGGAAGAGAAACAATCCGGGATTAAGCAGATACAAAAGCGGGACGGTTCGATAGTCGCCTTCGACGCCAAAAAGATCGAGGACGCTATTTACAAAGCCCTGACGGCAACGAAGACTGGAGACCGCAAGTTAGCTGATGATCTTGCCGGAGAAGTGGTTAAGCGTATTAAAAGCCTGTTTCCTCACGATGTCCCTCACGTCGAAAACGTGCAGGACGTCGTGGAAGAGGTGCTGATGACCAAAGGCTATCACACGGTTGCCAAGGCCTATATTCTCTATCGCGAGCAGCGGGCCGGCATTCGTCGTTTGAAGGGCATCATGGGAGTCCGCGACGACTTGAAGCTCGGCGTAAACGCCCTTAAAGTCCTCGAACGGCGCTACCTTCTCCGCGACCAGGAGGGGAAGTTAATCGAGACCCCAAGGGAATTATTCCACCGTGTGGCTTATACCATCGCGGCTATTGAAACCCGGTTCGCCCCGTCGGCCGATATACATGCCCTGGAGGACCGGTTCTTTAATTTAATGCACAATGGCGAATTCATGCCCAACACCCCCACGCTAATGAACGCCGGCGCCCCCCTGGGGCAGCTCTCCGCTTGCTTCGTGCTGCCTGTCGAGGACTCGATCGTCGGCATTTTCGACTCGCTGAAGAACATGGCCTTGATACACCAGTCGGGGGGAGGGACCGGTTTTACTTTCAATCACCTGAGGCCGAAAGGGGACGTAGTCCGCTCGACCAGCGGAGTAGCATCCGGCCCTGTTTCCTTTATGAAAGTATTCGATGTCGCGACCGGAGTCATGAAACAGGGCGGCAAGCGCCGCGGCGCGAACATGGGCATTCTGAATGCCGACCACCCCGACATACTGGAATTCGTTCTGGCGAAGAGCGACGAAGAGATACTGTCTAACTTTAATATTTCTGTGGGAGCGACTGATGAATTCATGGAGGCGGTCAAAAATAACAAGTCTTGGGCACTGATCAACCCGCGAACGAAGAAGGAAGCCCGCACGATTCAGGCACAGTATCTTTTCGACCTGATCGTCAATAATGCCTGGAGAAGCGGTGACCCCGGTCTGATATTTCTTGATGAGATAAACCGGCATAACCCGACGCCGCAGCTTGGTAGACTTGAAGCGACCAACCCTTGCGGCGAACTGCCCCTGCTGCCTTATGAAAGCTGCAATCTGGGGTCGATCAATCTTGCGAAAATGGTTTCCGGCGGGCAGATCGATTACACGAAACTGAAACAAACCGTCCGCATGTGCGTTCATTTTCTCGATAACGTGATCGAAGCCAGTGAATTCCCGCTTCCCGAAATCGAAAAGGTGACGCGGCGGGGAAACCGGAAAATAGGTTTGGGTATTATGGGTTTCGCCGATGCCCTCGTTGAACTCGGTATCCGCTATGACTCGGAACCGGCACTGGAAACGGCCGACAACATTATGAAGACAATGCTCGATGAAGCAAGAGATGCCTCGGTTGGTCTGGCGGCGGAGAGGGGCGTTTTCCCCAATTTCAAGGGCAGCATATTCGACAGGACCGGCGGTCCGCGGTTGAGAAATGCTACCGTGCTCTCTATAGCGCCGACCGGTACCATCAGCATTATTGCCGGCTGTTCCAGCGGCATCGAACCGCTTTTCGCCCTGTCATTCGTCCGGAATGTTATGGAGGGTACCAGACTTCTAGAGATCAACCCGGTATTCGAGCGCATCGCTCAAGAACGCGGATTCTATTCCCGTGAGCTTATGGAAAACATCGCTCAGAAGGGTACGCTTCAGGACATTTCCGGCGTCCCGGAGGATGTCTCCCGCGTTATGGTTACCGATTGGGACATTGCCCCGGAATGGCATGTCAGGATGCAGGCTGTTTTCCAGAAGTATTCCGATAACTCCGTCTCGAAGACGGTAAATCTACCTGGGGACGCGACTCCCGAAGATATCCGGCGGGTATATATCATGGCTTACGAGGCGAAATGCAAGGGCATAACGATTTATCGTTATGGCAGTAAAAAGGACCAGGTACTGTCTCTTCCGGCTCAGCTGCCGGAGATAGTCCCGGAATGGGGGCCGTTCGTGACGGTCGATTCCGAATACGCCGGCGGTTGCGTTTGGTGCGGCCGGGGATGATCTAACGGCGCAGACGCTCCAGCCCTGCAATGCTCGACAGGAACAAAACACTATCGCCTTATATCAACGGTCAATCCCCGAACCGCTTATTGGGCTTTCAACCGGTTGATGGTGTCGTTCAAGGTGGCTTCGCTAAATTGTCCCGTTACCCTGAACTGGATTACCCCATTCTTGTCAATTATGAAGTTGGTGGGTGTTTCCGTTACTCCGAACCGGTGCGTCATGGTTAGATTCTGGTCGAGCATCACCGGGAAGGTGTAGTTATTCGTCGACATGAAATTGGCCAGATTTTCCGGGGTTTCCGTCGTCCGGGAATTCAGGATATCCACGGTCAGGACGACCAGTCCTCGGCTCTGTTCTTCGCTGTATATCTGTTGCAGAAAAGACCTTTCTGCCTGACAGAATGGTCACCACGATGCCCAGAAGTTAAGCCACACGATCTGGCCTTTATAATCGGCGAGAGATACCGTCTTGCCAGTCATATCGGTCAATTGGAGATCGGGTGCAGGATCTCCCACCCCCGGTTTAGCCTGGGCGACCGCCTGCGTCGCCGGGGCGGTCTGGTTACCCGTGGGAAGGTTTGTACTCCCTCCAGGTGCCGGATTGGCCGGCGGTGTTTTGGCACATGATGCTATAAGCAAAAGAAACACGCCAAGTGAGCCGATAGCTATCAGTCTCTTCAGGCTAACCTCCAACAACACGTTCCAAAGTAGTGCAAACTATGCCCTTTAAGACCATTTAACATTAAGCCCGGTATTATTTCAAGCAGGATTGACAAGTAAAAACGTGCGGTCTACAGTAATCTAAAGACATGCAGCAATCCGGGAAACTTAACCGCAGAGACTTTCTCCGCCTTTCGACGATCGGTGCCGCCGCGCTGGTTGCCGGTCCGGCGTTGAGTAGTTGCGACTTTGTCAGGCGTGCCCTGTCAATTTCTCCGGACGTAGAAATCGCCTTACAGGCGGTACCAGGAGAAGTCAATATCCTTCCCGGAAAAGCAACGCGAGTCTGGCAATATCAAGGCAAGGTTATCCGGGGCGACCCTGGCAGTCTGCAAATTATACCCGGTTCGTATCTTGGACCGATAATCAAGTTGCGAAAGGGACAGAGAGTCCGTATCGTCTTTACCAACAACCTGCCGGAAAATTCTATAGTTCACTGGCACGGTATGTGGGTACCGGACGATATGGACGGACACCCGCGGTTTGTCATCGGGCCGGGTAAGACTTACGAATATGAATTCCAGGTCATTAATCGTGCCGGTACTTACTGGTACCATCCGCACCCCCATATGTTAACCGGCCACCAGGTGTACAACGGTATGGCCGGCCTGTTTTTAGTTACGGATGATCAAGAATCGGCCGTCGGACTGCCCGCCGGCGATTTTGATATCCCGCTCGTCATTCAGGACCGTTCCTTCGACGGCGACAACCAGTTGGTCTATATTCCCGGAGGGACGAACGACCAGACGATGGGATTTCTAGGGGACCGTATCATGGTCAACGGACATCCTGATTACACTCTCCAAGTGGCGACCCGGCCCTATCGCCTTCGCATCCTTAACGGATCCAACTCTCGAATCTACAAACTGGGTTGGCAGGACGGTACCCCTGTGACGGTCGTCGGTTCTGATGGCGGCCTGCTGGAAAAACCGGTATCGAAGCCGTACGTCACGCTCGCTCCCGCCGAAAGGGTCGAACTTTGGGTCGATTTCAGCGGGCGCGATATCGGCAGCGAGCTTCTATTGCAGAGTTTGACCTTCAGTGGGGTGGCCTGCGCCGCGGTTAGCTCTCTGGGGGGCTGACCGCTTCCCGCCGTACCCGTTGGGTCGGAATTCACGGTAATGAAGGTCCGTATTACCCAGAAATCGGAGGCGAAGCAGCCGCTGCCGGAAACCCTGTCGGTGATGACGCGGTATAACCTGCAAGACGCCGTTAACCGGTCGAACCCGCGGTCATTCCTTTTACTTTTGCAGCAGCAGTCTCCGTATTGGTTATTGAACGGACGGACGTTCGAGATGGAAGCTGTGGCTGACAACGAAACCGTCAAATTGAACACCCTGGAGGTGTGGGAATTCGACAATCAACCGGGGACTGGAGGCATGATGGAGACCGCACATCCCATGCATCTTCATGCCTTGCAATTTCAGGTTATCGAACGTACCGTCCGCCCGGACATGGCAGCGATACGCGACCAGGTCAGTGCCGGCTTCACGGACGAAGGCTGGAAGGATACGGTGCTGGTAATGCCTGGCGAGAAAATCAAGTTCCTCGCAAAATTTGAAAATTACGCCGGACTATACCTTTATCACTGCCATAATCTGGAGCACGAAGACCAGGGCATGATGAGGAATTACCGCATTACCGCTTGATGCCTTTAAGGAGCGTGAGTGATGGTGAAATCCGGTTGGATCGATATTTCAGTCCCGATTTGCGACGGCATGGGCCACTGGCCGGGCGACCCGCCGGTGCAGATTCAGCGCGTACAAGACATTGAGCGGGGAGATTCGCATACCCTGTCGGCGATGTCCATCGGTTCTCACACGGGTACGCATATCGATGCCCCGGCACATTTTATTCGAGGCGGAATAA
>JAUSGV010000138.1 GCA_030648675.1 Dehalococcoidales bacterium | reverse complement strand
TGGCTATGGCGGCAATGATGGTCAGAACCAGACTGCTTATGGTGCTTTCCACCGCCGTCAGCGGCAATGCTACCCGGGATATCCCGATCACACGTCCCTGATCGGTCACCGGCACGGCAACATACATCATGTTCTCATGCAGGGTGGCGCTGTACCGGATAGCCTGACCGCTCCCGGAAGACAACGCAGCAATCACCTCGGGGCGATTGGAATGGTTCTCCATGGTCGATGGTTCCTGATCGGTATCTCCCAGGACGGTGCCGTTTACCGCAATCAAGGTTATTCGGGAGGAAATTTCCCGACCGATGGTTTTGGCGATCCGGTCGAGTTGGATTTGCGCGTCCGGGGCGGAAAAAGCGGATCCGCTGATTTCGGCCACCAGTCTGGCTTCGTTGGTCAATTGGTTTTCCAGGCGGTTGATCTCGGTCGCCCTCGTGGAGTTGGCCGTGTAAAGGCCGAGCAGGGTCATGCCGACGAGAGTGATAGCGATGAAGGGGATGGTGATCTTCCAGTAAATACTGCGCGACAATTTCATCCTTCCAGCTTATAACCCACGCCGCGGACGGTTAACAGCAATTTGGGCTCGTTCGGGTCGTCCTCGATCTTCTCCCGAAGCCACCGGACATGAACGTCGACCGTCCGGGTATCGCCGGCGAAGTCGTAACCCCACACTTTTTCCAGCAGTTGGTCGCGGCTAAAGACAAAGCCCTTGTTTTTGATCAGGAAGGCAAGCAAATCGAACTCTTTCGGCGTTAATTCCAACCTAATCGCTCCTTTTTCAGCCTGATGGCGAGCGATGTCGACCTGAACGTCGGCTACTTTTAATATGGGCTCTTCGTTTTGTTGTGACGTTTGTGCCATGCCGGCACGGCGCAGCATGGCTTTTACGCGGGCGAGAAGTTCCCGAAGACTGAAGGGTTTTGTCATATAGTCGTCGGCGCCGATTTCCAATCCGACTACTTTGTCGGTTTCTTCAGCTTTCGCCGTCAGCATAAGTATGGGAACGGTCATCTCTTTACGGAGAATCCGGCAGACTTCGAAGCCGCTCATCCCCGGCAGCATTACGTCCAGGATAATGAGGCCGGGTTTTTCCCGCCGGGCAATTGCCACCGCGGCGGCTCCATCGGCTGCCGTGAAGACCTCGTAGCCTTCGTTCTTCAGGTTGTACCGCAGGGTATCGAGGAGGTTTCTGTCGTCTTCGACGACCAGTACGGTATTCTTATCGGCCATTGACTCCAGTATAGAATGAATTGAATGGCCTATCAATTAACTCAACATTATTCTGGCATCTACTATACGATAACCTTTGCCCCGGGACATGACTTTCACCGGGTTGAAATCCAGTTCGTCTATTTGCGGAATGTCCTCGACCATCGCGGAAAGCCTGAGCAAGAGGTCCTGAACAGCTTCAGTATCCGCGGGCGGCGAGCCGCGGAACCCTCGAAACAGCTCGGATAACTTGAGAGAGTTTATCATTTCGCTGGCGTCCGCATCGGTAATGGGATTCAGCATTAAGACAGTGTCCTTCATCAATTCGGCATATACCCCTCCCGATCCGAACATAATCAGCTCGCCGAAGGCCGGATCGTGGGTAACGCCCGCGATTGCCTCGATGCCTTCTTTCACCATCTTCTGTACCATGACGCCCTGCATCTCATCCTGGCGGCCGATTTTCTTTAGCCTGTTTCTTACATCTCTGAATGCTTTTTTAACTTCATCGGCTGAGTTGAGGTCGAGTACCACGCCGCCGACATCGCTTTTGTGCGTAATTGTGGACGAATCAAGTTTTACAGCGACAGGAAACCCCATTTTAGCGGCAAGAGCAGCGGCCCGGGCTGCCGTTTTTGCCGGGGTGGTCTCGACTAATTTAATACCGTAGCAAGCAAGCACGCCGGTTATCTCCTTTGGTTCGAGAAATAACGGCCTTTGAGTCGACCTGGCGAGGGCTTCTCCGATAATCTTTCTAGCTTCGTCTCTTTTGATTCCTTTGAATTCGGGTATTTTGCCGGCCGGTTTCTTACGCGTCTCGGCGTATTCTACAGCCCTTGCCAGAGCGGCGATGGCTTCTTCAGGGAAAGGAAAACTGGGCACGGACCGGTCGTGTGTCCCCAGCCTCGCCTTCAAGCCCCTCTGGCCCAGAAAACAGGCCAACAGCGGCTTGCCCTGCTTCCAGAAATCCTCTGCCACTTCCCTGATTGCATCCTCGTAGTCTTTGGTATTGCCAACGATAGGAGGAATGAATATAACAAGAACAGCGTCACTGTTCTTGTCAGCGGCCAACAGCCGCAGAATACCGCGGAATTCCTCCGCGTCAGCACCGGCAGTGGTGTCGAACGGATTGCGTATGGCGACTTCACGCTTTAAGACAGACTTCAGCTTGTATTCCAACTCTTCGGACATCTGGGGTAAAGAAAGGCCGTTCCGCGCTGCAGCATCGGCGGCTATGATGCCGGGACCTCCTCCGTTCGTGACAATAACAAGATTCCGGCCCCGAGGCAGCGGTTGATTGGACAACAGCGCGGCGACGCCGAACATCTCTTCCATCAGGTTAACCCTGATCATACCGGCATGGTGGAACATAACATCGGAAAGGACATCAGAAGTGGCCATAGCGCCGGTGTGCGATGTGGCGGCACGAGAACCGGCCTGAGTACTGCCGCCTTTGATTACTACTATCGGCTTCTTTTTGGTGACGCGGCGGGCGATATGGGAAAATTTGCGCGGATTTCCGAACGACTCAAGGTATAGCAGGATCACGTCGGTCGAAGGGTCTTGCTCCCAGAACTCCAGCAGGTCGTTTGAGGAAATATCCGCCCTGTTTCCCACACTGACGAATGTGGATATGCCGATATCGAGATTCTTCGCGTATTGTAGGACGATAAGCCCCATGGCACCGCTCTGAGAAAGAAAGGCAACGTTTCCCGCGGGAGGGAATACGGGCGAGAAGGTGGCATTCATTTTGACACTGGGGTCGGTATTGATGACGCCCATGCAGTTCGGTCCTACCATCCTCATTCCGTGGCCCAGCACAACATCACGCAGTTCTTTTTCCCGGGAGGCACCTTCCGGACCTGTTTCGGAAAATCCGTCCGAGATAACAACAACGGTGTGGACCCCCTTATGCCCGCAGTCTGCGGCCACCTTAGCAACCACCCTGGCCGGGACGGCGATGACCGCCATGTCGACGTCACCGGTGATATCTAGTACTGACGGGTACGTCTTGAGCGACATTAGCAATTGCGTATTGGGATTGACGGGATAGACTTTGCCGGTGAACCCGTTTTGAACGAGGCATTGAAGAAGCGTATGGCCGAGTGTGCCGGGGTGGCGGGATGCTCCGATCAGTGCGATCGATTGGGGCTTGAGCAGCGAGCGGAGCGAAGCCAGCATTGATATCCGTCCCCGCTCCTCCTCCTTCTTTGCCATAACTGGAGTCAGGGTAATGGGAAAAACAATGCGATATGCGTTGTCCTGAATTTCTCTGGTCAAATTGAATCCATAGTTTTTGAATATACTCAAGCCGTAGGTGTCGCATGAAAGAACATCAGCCTTAAAAGTGTCGATGTCATTTTGCCGGGCGACATTCATCAGTTGCTCCAGTATGGCTGTGCCTAGTCCCCGACCCTGGTAATCGTCCTGAACAGCCAGGATGACTTCGGCGGAATGCTTATCCGGCAGCCGGTAGTATTTGCCGGTAGCCACAATTTCCTTGCGGGAGTCTTTTAACACCTCGGCTACAAAGGCGCACGTGTCAGATTGGTTTGTGCAGCAGAAACGGCTGGCACTATCGAGATACATGTCTCGGGAAATATGCTGAAAACGCAGGTATTTATCGTTAGCGCTGAGGCGGCCGAGAAAGCTGGTCAAGCTCTTTGCATCGCTCACTTTTATCGGCCGCAACAACATGCTTGTGCCGTCTTTCAACAACACCTGGGTTTCAAATTCTGCCAGACGCATTGGTTCTTTCTTTGGGATCGCCTGTACCATGTTTACCTCCTCCCCTTTAAGAAAAATCAAGCCCCCCTGGATAAGTTTAGAATCGAATAAGTTTATGAGAGCCTGTTAATTAATATTACCCCTTTTAGGAATGTTTTTTACAACAAGTCAAGCCGGGATTTTGCCGCTCGCCGATTTCTTGCGGCATTTTTATTCTTCCTTGACAGCCCGGTAAAAACGGTGTTATATTTAGGTATACCTAAATTAGGCATGCCTAAATAAGGAGCATCGAGATGAGCACGAGCACGGAAGAATACCTGGAAGCCTTATACACACTGACCCAGAACAATACCGCGGCAGGGACTACGGATATTTCAAAGCATTTGAACATCGCTCCCGCGAGTGTCAGCGAAATGCTAAAGAAACTGGCGGAAAACGGCTACGTCGATTACACGCCGCGCCAGGGGGTCACATTAACGCCCAAGGGATTCGAGCAGGCGCAGAAGATGGCGCGAAAGCACCGCTTGCTGGAACGCTTTCTCCATGACGTCCTGCACATCGGTAATGACAAGGTCCACAAAGAGGCCTGTGCCATGGAACACAGCCTTTCCGACGAAACGGAACGGGCTTTGTGCCAGACCCTTAAAGCTCCCGACAAGTGTCCCGACGATCAGAAGATAATTCCCGCATGCAACTTCGGCTTCTCCGATTGCGGAGAATGCCAGCAGTGGGGAGGAGATAATCTGGACGAGGTGGGAAAGAGGAAGACCAACGTGGTGTCTATCTCCACTTTGAAGGAAAAACAGGGCGGTACGGTGGCTTTCATCAGGGGCGACGGCAAGGTACTGCGGCGGCTGCTGGATATGGGACTGACGCCGGGGACAAAGATCAGCGTCAACCGGGTGGCTCCGCTTAAAGGTCCGGTGGAGATCAGCGTCCGCGGCTCCAAGCTGGCCCTGGGCGATGAGATTGCCTGTAACGTGTTCGTGGAAAGAAAGTAAAGAAGGGAAAAGGAGTTACCTGAATGTTCGGTTCATTTTTGATTACTGTCAGAGAGGGAATTGAAGCCGCCCTGGTCATCGGCATTATTCTGGCTTATCTCACCAGGACCGGTAACCGGTTTGGGTTTAAGCCGGTTTGGATCGGCACAGCACTCGGGGTATTGGCCAGTCTTGCCGCCGGCGTAATCGTCTATCTGGTCGCCGGCGGGTTAACAAGCCCGGCTGAAGAAATTTTTGAAGGCTCGGCGATGCTGCTTGCCGTAGGGATGTTGACCTGGATGATCTTCTGGATGCGCAAGCAGTCGGTAAATATAAAAAAGCACTTGCAAACCCAGGTACAGTCGGCACTTAGCGGCAGGTCGTCTCTTGCTCTTGTCCTGATTGCTTTCCTGGCTGTAGTCAGGGAAGGTATCGAGACCGTTCTCTTCCTGTTTGCGGCAACAAGGACAGCGGAGTCACCGCTGGCTTCTACAATCGGCGGTTTTCTCGGTCTCATTACAGCGGTCATAATCGGTTATGCTGTTTATAAGAGCACGTCCTGGTTTAACATGAGGCAATTCTTCAATGCCACCAGTATCATTCTGATCCTATTCGCTGCTGGATTACTGGCACATGGTATTCACGAATTCAATGAAGTCGGTGTCATTCCGTCTGTTATCGACCATGTGTGGGACGTAAATAACCTGATTCCGGAGAAAGCGACCTTCGGACGCTTTTTGACTGCACTGCTGGGCTATAACGCCAATCCGTCGTTGACTGAAATAATTGCCTATGCCGCGTATATGGCAGCGACTTTGAGCGCTTACTTTAACCTGGGGAATATCGGTCGGCAGGCCAGACTGGAGCCTCAGCGTGGTTAATCTGGCATCATGTCATGAGATGACCCCGAAAAAAATTAAAAACGACGGAAAGGGAAACGCCTGACCATTGCCCTGGCAGGCAATGCCAACGTGGGCAAGAGTGTTATCTTCAAGCAACTGACCGGTTCCCAGCAGACGGTTGTGCTAAAGTAAAAATTCGAAGCACGATCCTCCACAAGTGAAGGACGAACACGAAACAATACTAAAGAATAAATTAAAAACATTCCCGCGAAAGCGGGAATCCAGGATAAAATAAAGAATGATTTCTGGATTCCGTATCGAGTACGGAATGGTAGACCAGAAGTGCCGAATTCCAGGATAGAATTGCTTTAGGCCTGCTTTGTATCCTGAATGCCTTTTTTTCGCCGGCTTACCGCCACCGCAAAGAAAACTACTACAGCCGCTATGATGACGCCGATTGCAGTTACCTGAGCCTGTTTCAATCCGAGGAAGACAACCTCGTTGTCCCGCCAGAAGAAAACGATAATCTGGGTAATCGAATAGCCGATGAGGTAGACGAAGAACAGCACGCCCGGTTTAAATTTATTTCTCAGCCGCCAGAGAATGCCGAAGAGAACCACGTTTATCACGGCTTCGTACAGAGCGGCTGGCTGGTAGGCAATGTCGTGTCTGGGGGCGAAAGAGTTCGGGTTGGCATACACGAAGCCCCAGGGCAGAGTGGTGGGATAACCGATGATGTCGCCGTTGATGATATTACCGATGCGGCCGAAGAACTGTCCTACGGCGCCGAATAAGCCGGCGACGTCGAGAAGCGTCAGCAGGGGAAATTTGAGGAGCCGGCTGGCAATCACAAGCACCAGGAGAACGCCGAAGATAGCGCCGTAGAAAGCCATGCCGCCTTCCCAGAACGCGATTATTCGCCATGGTTGTGACAGATATTGGCCGAGAGGCTGCTGAACCACAAAATATAATCTGGCGCCGACAAGTCCGGCCAGAACGGCCCAGGGAACGATCGTTTCCAGAATGTCCGTGGTGAGCCCTTTGGCTTTGGCGTAGGGTTGTACTACCAGTAAGCCCACTATGATGCCGACAACGTACATCAGGCCGTACCAGCGGATGGTCAGCGGTCCGATATGAATCAGAATGGGATCGATATTAACGGTTATCATTGCTTAAATTTTATCGCTCTACTATTCTCGTGCTTATGGCCGAGATGACCGTCGTGGCCATGTTTGCATTCGAGGGCATGAAGTTTCTGTTCGCCAGAAATAATTATGCCGAACGTTTCGAGTAGAGCCTCGGGCGTGATCACGTCGGCCGGTGCACCTATAGCGACCACCTTGCGGGCAAGGAGCATGACCTGGTGGCAGAGTGCGGCTTCTTCCTGGATATCATGCGTGGCCATGAGTACCGAAGCTCCCCGACAGAGTTCGTCGTTAATCGCGTGCAGGTAAAGCTCCCTGCCGCCAGCGTCCAGACCTGAGGTAGGCTCGTCCATCACCAGCAGGTCGGCCTGGTGGGCCAGCACCTGCGCCAGATAGGTACGCTGCAGCTGCCCACCGGACATCGATATCAAGGGTGTATCAGCCAACTCCTCGATACCCATTGTGTGCATGGCGTTGTGAACGATTTCGTCGTCCTCCCGGGTCATCCGCTGCCAAAGCCCGTGCGAGGGAAAGCGGCCCATGCGTACGACATCGACAGCGCGGATTGGTAAAACAAATCCCGAATGGTGAAACTGACCGAGATACGCGACCCGGCGGTGATTGTTGCCGGGGGGGGCTCCAAAAATCGATAAATGGCCGCCCATTGGCGGTAGCAGCCCCACAATTGTTTTAAGGAGTGTAGACTTCCCTGAACCATTGGTCCCGATAAGAGCGAAGGCCTCCCCGGGCACCAGTTCGAAGTTGATGTTGGCGACAACGACTTCTTTGGCATAGCCGACATTGAGATTCCTTGCGGTGATACAGGCAGAATCACTGCTGACCGGCGGAACAGTAATGTTTTCCTGCTGACTAGACATGTTTGTGCCCCTCAACAGTGACCGCACGGCGGTGGCGTACGTTCTGCAGAACGAACACAATAAAGAAAATCACTATTGCCACCAGTATAATTGCCGCCCCGGCGGCCAGGTTAAAGTGATAACTTATCAATAAGCCGGAATACATTGAGAGCACGCCGAAAAATATTGCCCAGGCCATCATCGCTTCTATCCGGCGGGCGAGAAGGGCACCGGCTCCAGCCGGGGCCATGAGCAGCCCAAAGACCAGCAAAGTGCCGACGGTCTGAAAAGCTACGATCACGGTAATGGCGATCATGAACAGCATGATGTTGTGATATAGACGGACCGGAAAACCTGCCACCTCCGCCTGCTCAGGGTCGAAGCTGAGTAACAGAAATGGACGGGCACAAATAATGGCAATAGCTATAATTACGACTGTTGCCACCAGTTGAACCAGGATGGACTGAAAACTGATACCAAGAATCTCCCCGAACAATATTCTAGTGAGGTCGCCGCTGAAGGAATTAGAACGTGAGACTATCACCACGCCTAAAGAAAGCATCCCGACAAACAACAGCCCGATAGCGGTATCAGAAGATAACCGCGAGCGTTGTGTTATCAAGGTGATGCCTCCAATCATAATCCCGGCACCGATAGCCGCCCCTATCATTCCCGGAAAACCAACAAGAATTGCAACAGCTATGCCGGGTAAAACGCCGTGCGCCAGAGCATCGCCGATGAAGGCCAGACCGCGCAAAATCATAAACGTGCCGGCAATGGCACAGGCAATGGATACCAGTATCCCGGCTACCAACGCCTGAACCATGAAACTGTTATTCGTGAATGGGGTTATCAGCCAATCCATACTGCGCTATTTTAACCCATTCGCGACTACTGTGGCGAGGTTTTTCATATACGTAAAATATGAGCCGTCACTGAACAGAGCATGTGTCGTTAGTTCAACAACTTTTACCCCTGTCTCATCACCAATTGCCTTAGACACTACTGGCGATGTGCCAAGCTCAGTAAATATCGCCTTGACCTGATTATCTTGAATCAACTTTTTCAGGTTTGCCAAGTCCGCCGCGGAAACTTCGGCTTGTGAGCTAATACTCGGAACGATTGCTCCCACCAGCTTAAAACCGTAGCGTTGCGCAAAGTACCCCAAAGATTCATGTCCAGTGACCAGCTTGCGGTCACCCTGAGGTATTTGTGTAACGATGTTGGTGGCCTCAGTGTTTAAGGTATCCAGCCGGCTCTCCAGGTCTATTGCCCGGGCAGTCACATCCAGATTAAGGTTATTCTTAAGTTCAGAGGCAAGCGCGCTGACAATGCTCTTCATGGCTATTGGGTCCATCCACAGGTGAGGATCTTCAGCCCCAATCGCCTGATCGGGGTCGCCGGTTGGTATCCCCTCCCCAGCCCCGACATGACGAACGGTAATGTAGTCTGAAGCGGTAAAGAACTTGACTCCTTTTTTCCTTGCCGCGTCAAGTGTCTTTCCCATCCCGCCCTCAAGCCCAAGCCCGTTTTCCACGACCAGGTCGGCCTTGTTAAATCTCTCGATGTCCTTCGCCGAAGGCTGCCATTCGTGAGGGTCCAACCCATTGGGCATGGGGACGATAACGTCGGCTTGATCGCCCACCAGGTCCCTTACCACGGAACCAAGAATCGAATAAGTGACGACAATGGATTTTTTAGCGTTGGGTATCTGCGGCTGGCAGGATGCCGTTCCGACGAGAGAAACAAGCAGCAGAGCTATCAAGACCGGTTGTTTTTCCATTCTGTGTTCTCAGTTCCGTGTTTATCCATATAATTGAAAATGATAATGCAGTATCAATAACGATGTCAATAGCCGTAATTCGCTGCAGTGAGGAATTATTGGTTCCGTAATAATATTAATGGTAGAATAGGTGATAATTATTATCAAGAAGGTCAGGCATGGTGAGAAATACGCAACAGCGGACAGCAATTTATCAAACCTTGATGGGCAGCGGCAGGCCGTTATCCGTTACCGAGATTTTTGAACTGGCCAGGAACAGGGTAAAAGGGCTGGGGATTGCTACGGTTTACCGGAGTTTGAAAATCCTCGAGCAAGAAGGACGAATACGGCAGGTCGACTTACCCGGACAGTCTTCGCGGTGGGAGTTACCCGGCAGGCACCACCACCATTTTCTTTGCCGCATTTGCGATAAATTGTTCGAGATCCACGCCTGCCCGGTTGATATCAGGAAACTGGCGCCGAAAGGATACAGGCTCGAAGAGCACGACATATTGCTGCACGGTCAGTGCGATGTGTGCGCAGCTCCTAACGCAGGTTTAAGGCAGGAATCAAATCCGGCGGTATTAATAGCCGGAAAGCGGAGGGGGTAAAATACCTTGTCTGACAAATCGATAGCAAAAGGCTGCAAATCAAAGAGAATTACCGCGTTCTGCTGGTGAATGCTCCCAAAGACTACAAGCCGATTCTCGGCGAGTTGCCTTCGGGGGTTGCTCTGCTCGAGAGTTCGTCCTCTCCCGTCGACTTGATTCAGGTCTTTGCCGTTTCCAGAAAAGAGCTGGAATCCCATTTGCCGAAACTCAAAAAGCTGCTCAGGCCCAAAGTGCTGCTGTGGGTCAGCTATCCGAAGGGTACGTCAAAAGTCAAAGCCGATATCAACCGGGACTCTATCCGGGAATATGGGCAATCCATCGGACTTGAAGCGGTAGCCCTGGTTGCCCTGGACGATACATGGTCGGCGTTGCGGCTAAAGGTCGTCTAGTTTGGATTGCCCGGAAAGCATGAGTTTGACTTAAGATGACTTTGAAAACACCCTTCGATGCCGGCTGTAAGACCACGGCGATGGGAATAATGCCCCACCGCGAGGTTGAAAGGGCGTTAAAGCTCACCCTAAGTTTGGACATCCCGTTCTGGCCGCAACTGCCCCACGTCAGCTATTACGAAGACATGTATGCCCAGTTCTCCCAGCATTTCCCGGGAATAATCGTGGACGACGCCAACAAGAAGCTCACTTTCGACTCCTCCCGGTTCGAAAAGGAGCTCCCGGATTATATCGCTCGTATGTCCGACCCGGACACATTTTTACTTACCGAACGCTATTCCGTCGTTTACAACCGTTTCCTCAATTTGGAATTGGGCGGCTACGCGGCTATCAGGGGGCAGCTTATCGGACCCGTCAGCTTCGGATTCAGGGTCGTCGATGAGAACAAAAGGCCGATAATCTACAACGACGACGTTAGGGCGATACTCTACGATTTCATTACGAGGAAGATAAATGCGCAGTACCGGCAGCTTAAAGAGAAAAACGCTAATGCTTTCGTCTGGCTGGACGAACCGGGGTTGAGCTGGGTGTTTAGCGGGTTGTCCGGATACAGCGACGTACAGGCGAAGGCCGACTACAGGAGCTTCTTAAGCGGCGTGGACAGCGTCCGTGCACTGCACCTCTGCGCCAGTGTAAATCTGGACTATCTTCTGGATATGGGCACCGGCTTGCTCTCATTCGATGCTTTTCAGATGAAACTAATGGCGAAGGGGTACGCCGCCTCGGTGGCTAGATTCATCAATAAAGGCGGAATTATCTGCTGGGGCATCGTGCCGACTGACTCCGATAATTTAGCGGAGCAATCGCCGCAAAGTTTGGCTGACCTGCTTGTCCAGTACTGGAAGGTGGTTTCCGAAAATACCGGTATGCCGATAAAGCAAATCGCCCGGCAGTCTTTACTTGCCCCGGCGCGGTGCTGCCTGAAAAATATCGGGCAGGTGGGGGCGTGTGACGATGCCCGGGTCGGACAAACTGCCGGCGAAGACCTTTCCGTCGAAGAAGTGCTGGTGGAAAAGGCTTTCCGGTATCTAAACCAGCTTTCAGGCATACTTAAAAGGGATTTCGATTTAGGCGACTGAAAGCCGGCGGAAGATACCTGGTCGGCGTAAACGCTGAAAATCGCTTAGGAATCGGTTTTGTCTCTCCGGTTGTCGTTGCGAGGGCACGAAGTGCCCGTGGCAATCTCGGTAAAAGTCATCCCGGTGATTTCAGGAATCCACAACTCTAAAACAACTCTAAAACATAGTTGTCTAGCAGAAATTCTGTTGCTATAATACAAAAGTCTTCGTACTCCCCGATAGCTCAACGGTAGAGCGCGCGGCTGTTAACCGCTAGGTTCTAGGTTCGAATCCTAGTCGGGGAGCCATCAAATCCGGGCTAGTAAGTCGTTTAATACACAGAACTGTTTTGTCTTTCCATCCACTTCTTGTATTCAGATCGTTATGAGATGGGGTTTAATGACACCTTGTTGAAAATAACGTCTTATGCTATGATAGTCGGCTGAGAGACGATAATCATGACAAACAATGTGAGAACACTCGGTAAGGCTGGAAGTGACCTGCTGACGGAAATAACCCGCCAGGGTAAGCGAATTTTCACCTACGAGGATGCAGCCAAAGCTTACGGCAGTAGTAACCGTCGGTTGCGTGAGCTATTATCTACTCTCGTAAAGCGAGGATGGCTTCAGCGCATAGAAAAGGGTAAATATCTCATACTGCCGTTCGAAGCCGGACGAGAAAGAGAATGGACCGTACACGAATTTATCATCGCTTCTTACCTCATCAAGCCATATTACATAGGGTTTCGCAGCGCTCTCAACTACTTTGGCTATACGGAGCAGATCAGTCGGACGGTATTCATAGTATCTACCAGCAGAAAGCTGAAATCCTCAATGGAGATTTCGGGAGTGACCTACCGCTTCATCTTTATATCGAAGCGTAAGTTCTTCGGAGCCAAGCAAATATCTGTTGACGGAAGTCAGGTAAACATTTCGGAACCTGAAAAAACCATTGTGGATTGTCTTGACCGGTTGCGATACTGCGGAGGCATATCCGAAGTGGCGAAGGCGTTGTGGTACGGGCGC
>JAUSGV010000128.1 GCA_030648675.1 Dehalococcoidales bacterium | reverse complement strand
AAGTTTAGGAGCAATTGACAAATTTATGAATTCATTAGGGACAAGGTACACCATGTACTTTAACCGCAAATACCAAAGAGTGGGTTCGTTGTATCAGGGCGTCTATAAAGCGGTTATGGTTACAAATGAAGCTCAATTTATTTACCTGTCTAAATATATCCATAAGCAGGCGCTGAGCTTGCAAGGCTTGCAAGCTCAGCCGTCTTCTTTTAACGAATATATCGGTGTAAGAAAAACGGATTGGGTGCATCCCGAAGAAATTTTAGGCAATTTTTCAGAAACAATTCCACTGCTCTCTTACAAAAACTTGGTTATGGAATCAGACGACCCCAGTCACTTGGTGGGTATTGATCTTGACGAAGAAGTTTAGCCTCGCAAGGCCTCGCCTTGCGAGGCTAGAGGCTACGACAACAATTTAGCTGATTTCCCCCCGGATATATGACTGCGTTAGAACTTCTTTCGGATTATTGAAAACTTCCAGCGTCGGGCCGTGCTCAATAATCTGTCCCATATACAAGAAAACGACGTAGTCGGCCAGCCTTTTTGCCTGTCTCAGGATATGAGTGACCAGGACGATGGTGTAATCGCTTTTAAGGCCGATAAGTTTGTCCTCTATTTTCCTCGACGATATCGGGTCGAGAGCGGACGTAGGCTCGTCGAACAGCAGTATTTCAGGTTTAACAGCGAGACTCCTTGCCAGGCACAAACGCTGCTGCTGTCCGATGGATAATTTGGACGCGGGCGAATGAAGCCGGTCTTCAACTTCGCTCCACAATGAAACAGATAGCAGGGAATCCCGGACGATTTTGTCCAGCTCCTTCTTGTCTTTTTCGCCGTGAATTTTGGGTCCATAAGCCACGTTCTCGTAGATAGACATCGGCAGGGGCGTCGGCCGCTGTGAAATCAAACCTATTTTCTTGCGCAAGGATAAGACGTCGGCTCCGGGCGCAAAAATGTCGTCAGAATCCACCAATATCTGCCCCGACACTTTGGCCCCGTCGGCGGTGTCGATCATGCGGTTGATCGACCTGAGCAGCGTGGTTTTTCCGCATCCCGACGGGCCGATGATCGCGGTAATTTGCCTGTCGGGAATAATCAGTGAGATATCCTTGAGACCGGAATCACCTCCGTCGTAAGTGACAGACAGGTTATTTATCAATACTCGTGAATTGTTCATTTTGGTTCTCCCATTTACTTGATGGTGTGCTTCGAAAGTCTTTTCGATAGAAGCCTTAAAGCGACGCTGATCAGAAGAATTATCAATAACAGGATCACGGCGGATGCGTATGCCCTTTGCTGGACTTCAGGGAAAGGGGTGCCGAGCTGGAAAAAGACAGCCAGGGGTAGCGACGCTACGGGATCGAAAAGCGACGTCGGTATGCGGTCGGTGTATCCCGCGGTGAATAATATCGCTGCGGCATCACCAATCCCGCGGCCGAAGGCGAGCAGAACCGCCGTTAGAATCCCCGGGGCCACTTGTTTGGCGACTACTCTTATCGATGTTTCCAACCTGGTTGCCCCAAGACTATAAGAAGCGTCTTTTAAGCTTTGCGGTACCGTCCGGATAACTTCGTCCATCGCCCGGACCATAACCGGGATTTCAAGCAGCGTAAGGGCGATAATGCCTCCCAACAGCGACGCCCGGATCCCGAGATAAAGCATGATAATGAACCCGAATGCCCCGTAAACGATCGAGGGGATGCCCCACAATATATCCATGGACAAGCGGATGAGTCCGGCGAGCCATGATTTTTTCACGTACTCACGCTGGAGGAAGAGAGCAACCGGAAGGGACAAAAGGAAGGCGAGGACAGTGGCTCCGGCGGCAAGATAAAGGGAGCCGACGATGGCGTTGAGAATACCGCCTCCGCCGCCAAGATAGTATCCGCCCTTCGGTGTTTGCGTTATCATGGCAATGTTAAGTGCGGGGAGGCCTTTCCACGTTACCATGATGACGATTGTCAGCAAAACGCCGACGACGATGGCAACTGAGCCAATCATTAGCGTCCGGAACAGGACTTCTTCCGCTCTCCGCCGCCTCATTCACGCCCACCTTTGCTGTACTCTGACGAGCACGAGCCTGGCTGCAAGGTTGAACACAAGGATTATCAGGAACAAGACAAGTGCGGCGAACAGTAATGCCGAGTCGTACAAAGGGACCGACATCATTTCGCCGTAATTATTGGCGATCAATGCGGGTAAAGGGTAGGCGGGGTCCATGGGGGAAGTCGGTGTTCTGGCGACGTTCCCTACCACCATTAATACCGCCATGGTTTCGCCTAAAGCCCGGGAGAAGCCCAGTATCGTTGCTGCGGCCAGTCCGGGCAGCGACTTCCTTAATACGATATTTTTAGTGGTTTCCCATTTTGTCGCCCCCAGCGCGAGCGATGCTTCCTTGACGTCTTTCGGTACCGTCCGGAAAACTTCCTCTGAAATAGAGGTGACAACCGGTATTACCATTACCGCCAGAACTATGCCCCCGGCCAGTACGTTAAAGCCGATGTGCAAGCCGCCGATAGATAGCGCCAGTAACCCCCAAACACCGTATACCACCGGCGGAATACCGGCCAGGACGTCGAGCAGAGATTTGGCGGCGGTGCGGACCCTTTCCGGGGCGTATTCCGCGATATAGATAGCGCTTAGAATGCTGACCGGTAAGGCTATCATTCCCGCCAGGGCGGTCACCCACAGCGTTCCCATGATGAAAGGAAACAGGCCGAATTGCTCCTGGGAAGGACGCCAGACTGAGGAGAAAAGCAATTCGTTTAGCGGATGGGCTTTAAGAATAGGGGTTGATTTTAGCAGCAGCCCGATACCGATCAGCAATACGATGGAGGCCACGAAGACAGTGCCAAGCCACATAAGCCTGGTTGCCAGAGAATCTACAAGTCTTCTGTTCGACACTATCCGGTCTCCATTCTTATTTACGTCATTCTGAGGAGCACATTCGCTTCGCTCAGTGTAAACTCCGCGACGAAGAATATCGGAGTTGGGGGTAAAAGGGACTCACCGCCCCGATACCCTTCCCCTTCATTACTTCAGGGCTAAAGGCTCACTCGCTCAGGGAGACAATTGGCTCTGTATTTGGTACAACATCTAAAACCAGCGATTGACATCTCGTTTATTTGGCGGGTGCCGGTTGATAAAGGTCTTGGAAAAGCCATGTTGAAAGGTAGCGTTCACCGGTATCCGGTAAGATTGCTACTATCAGTTTTCCGGCATTTTCCGGCCGCTTGGCTACCTCGACGGCGGCCCAGGCTGCGGCTCCCGATGAGATACCTGCCAGGATGCCTTCTTCCTTGGCCAGACGCCGGGCGAACGCTCCGGCATCTTCATTGGCCACTTTAACGATTTCGTCGATCAGATCAACGCGCAGAACGTCCGGGACAAACCCGGCTCCGATACCCTGTATCTTGTGCGGCCAGGGCTTACCTCCGGATAACACCGGAGAGCCAACCGGCTCAACAGCAATTGCCTTGAATGACGGCTTTCGCTTTTTGATGACCTCGGCGACTCCGGTGATCGTTCCGCCGGTCCCGACTCCCGAAACCAGAATGTCCACCCGTCCGTCGGTGTCGCGCCATATCTCCTCGGCGGTGGTGACCCGGTGAATTTCCGGGTTTGCCGGATTCTTGAACTGCTGGGGCATGTAATAGTTCTTGTTTTCTGCCGCCAGTTGTTCTGCTTTCCGTATCGCTCCGGGCATACCTTCGGCTCCCGGGGTGAGTACCAATTCGGCTCCGAAGACGGCGAGGAGTTGCCTTCGTTCCATCGACATGGTCTCCGGCATCGTCAAAATCAGTCTGTATCCGCGGGAAGCGCAGATGAAAGCCAGAGAGATGCCCGTGTTGCCGCTGGTAGGCTCAACAATCACTGTATCTTTATTGATCAAACCTTTTTCCTCGGCAGAGGTGATCATCGCCACCCCAAGCCTGTCTTTAACGCTGGATAAAGGGTTGAATGATTCCAGTTTGACCACGACTTCCGCCGCCGCTCCCGCGGTGAGGCGGTTCAGCCGCACCAGTGGGGTATTTCCTATGAGTTCAAGTGAGTTATTGGCAATGCCTCTGGTGAGTTTCTGGATTTCGACAGTTTTGTATTTTGTTTTTTCGACTAATTGTCCCATGGTCTCTCCTTTTTAAGTTTTTTATTGCAGCTTTTTTAGTTCCTGTTCTGCTTTGTCAGCAGGAAGGGGGATATAACCGGCTTCCGGGGCATATTTTTGCCCCTCGGTGAGGATCCATTTAACGAACTCTCTGGTAACACCTTTGAACTCGTGCCGTACCACCAAATTTTCCTGCCGGGCCGGCGGCCACGGATAAACCTTCGCCGATATCGCCCTGTTTAAGTCGTCGAGATTACCGTAAAAGTTCTCCTCGGCGTCGATTTTACCGTTGGCGTTGATATCGATAGGAACCACCAGCAATCCGTCGGTTTGCTTCCTGGTTTTAGAGTCGTAGGCGAAGCCGATATTATTGAAGCCGATGCCCAGCGGATCTCGCCGCACTGTCTCGGCTAGTCCCGGGTCGCCGTAAACGCCGATGCCCGTGAGGCTCTCCTGTTTTTTGTTGCCGAGAAACCCTGCCCAGACATCGGCGGCGCCGCAGGCGTCGCTACGCGTGAAAACGTGAAGGTCGGTTTTGCCGACAGCTTTTGTTCCGGGGAAGAGCTGTTTCCAATCCGTGACATTCCCGTTGATGTAGATATCGATAAACTGCTGCCTGGTTATTCCCCTGGCCAGCAAGTCGTCCTTCATCGGATTACCGGCATTGATGGTAGGTATGACGGCGTCTATAGCCGAGGCAACGTAAACGGCGCCCCTATCGACCTCGGCTGGAAGTATGTCCCGGCTGACCATGCCGATGTCTACTAGCCCGCCGAGAGCATCGGCCATACCTTTCCCGGCCCCGCCGGCGGAGACCTCGATCTTCACCCCCGGGTTTATTTTTTGAAATTCATCTGCCCAGGTGACCATCAAAGGATATAAGGCAAAAGCCCCAGAAACGGTGATTTTACCCTTTAGGCCTGATGCCGTTGAGTTGGTTGAAGCGCCCGATTTGTCTTGTGCCTCTATAGGCGAGCAGGCACTGACTAATGGTAAAGTTATCGATATCAGAGTGATTCCAGCCAGAATCACCGGCCAATGCTTATTAATTGTTTTCAAAGTCTGCAGCTCCTTTTTCGTTTTCTCAGGCTACCAGGTAACTGGTTTGCCCGGTTCGTGGATTATCGGTAAGCCCTCCCGTTTTCGGGTGGGCTAGCTACAGACGCAGGTTATCGCACCCGCTTTCGAAAATTCACCGGTGCTTTCGTCACCTTGATTAATACCAATCGAGTGCGATGAATCGATTTTATATCCAGGTGTTATCCGGTTACTTGCCGTATTCATTTTTATCTCGACACAGGCGTGTTGCTATGGGATATTCTTATCTTCTCGGTCTTGTCGATTTGCACTATCCGGGAATCGTGAATGGTTATTTGTACCGTGCCAAAGCTAACGTCTTTAATAGTTTCCAAAATCTTTAGCAGGAGTGTTTTATCCCGGCTTTCTAAAGTGTCGAAAGTAAATGTTTTACTCATTTAGCTTATATCGCGTAGCTGGATATGTTATTTCGCTTCTCGACAAGGTCGGCAGTCCTTTTTACTAAATCTTTCAGGGACGTGTTGTCGAGAATACCGGAGATGGCCTCCCTGACTTCGAGCATGACGCTATTAAGTCCGCACAAGGATTCATCAGGGCAGCTTACATGCGCCGAAATACTGGCGCAGCCCATCGGTGCCAGTGGGCCTTCGATAGCTCGGATGATTTGCCCCAGGCTGATTTTTTCGGGTGGACTGCTCAAGGAATAGCCGCCGCCGACGCCACGCTTGGCGTCCAAAAGCCCGGCCCTTTTAAGACTCAGAAGAATCTGTTCGAGATACTTTTGCGGAATAGCTTTGCGTTTGGCCACCTCGTTTATCAGTGTTACCGGCTCGCCTTTATCGTAGTTGACGGCCAGTTCTATCATGGCCTTCAACGCGTATTCACCTTTTTTCGATATTTTCACATAAAACCTGCTAAAGACTATATACTCTATAAACAATATAGACAATAACATAACAAAAAATGCCTGTCAAGAGGGAGCGACCTTGTGAAACCGGAAAGCTATTTCTTCAGGCCGAGGACCTGGTTGAACGATTCCAGTGTTGGCTTGACGGTGTGGGTCTTCACGATATCGGCGACTACTTCCTGTGTCCTGGGACCAGCCGCAGTGATGTAAGCCACGGTAACCTCGTGACGTTTGATTTGTCCCGATGCGGCGAGCTTTTTAAGGGAAGCAATCACGACCCCGCTGGCGGCTTCGGCGAATATACCTTCCGTGTGTGCGAGCAATTTTATGGCGGCGATGATTTCGTCGTCCGGGACTGCATAGGCCCCACCGTTCGACTGGCGGGCGATACGCAACGCATAAAAGCCGTCGGCCGGATTACCGATGGCGATCGATTTAGCGATAGTGTGCGGAATGACCGGATGGACGTGGACCGTCCCGGCGTTGAAGGCATTGACGATCGGCGAGCTGCCCGCAGCCTGCGTCACGAACATGCGGGTCTTGACCGGCGGTATCAGCCCGAGCATGGCCATTTCCTCGAACCCTTTATAGATACGCGTGAAAAGCAGTCCGGATGCCGAGGGCGCCAGGACGCAGTCGGGGGCACGCCAGCCCAATTGTTCGGCCACTTCGAAGCCCAGGGTTTTGCTGCCTTCGGCATAATAGGGGCGGAGATTGACGTTGATGAAGCCCCATTTATATTCCTGGACCAGCTTGCCGCAAAGGCGGTTGACGTCGTCATAGCTGCCATCGACGGTAACCATGACCGGATCATATATGGCGATTCCCACGAGTTTACCGGTTTCGAGTCCAGACGGTATGAAAACGTAGGCTTTCAAATTAGTCTTGGCGGCGTGAGCCGCGACGCTGGCGGCAAGGTTTCCGGTTGAGGCACAGGCGATGGTATCGAATCCGAACTCCTTTGCCTTGGTAACGGCTACCGCAACTGCTCTGTCCTTGAACGAATAGGTAGGCGTGAGACAATCGTTCTTGATGTACAGGTTATCGAGGCCCAACTGGCGGCCCAGATTTGGGGCCTTGACCAGCGGAGTGTAACCCGTACCGAGGTCGACCGGTTCGGTCTCTACGGGCAGCAGGTCCCGATACCGCCACATGCTGACCGGGCCTCCGGCGATTTTTTCGCGGCTGAGGGTCGCCGAAATCGTCTTATAGTCGTAGATCACCTCGAGCGGGCTTAAGCAAACCTCGCACAGGTTCAACGGCTTCAGGGGGAATTCCTGTCCGCATTTCCGGCAGCGTAACAATGTGGCGTAACCCAATTTTGCTATTCCTCAGACTTTGTATCCAATTGTCCGATAATATCGGAACGGTAAAACATTTCTCTATTGTACTGGATTCCCGCTTTCGCGGGAATGACAACTTTTGATTAGCGTTGTTTTAGTGCTTGTTCCAGGTCTTCGATCAGATCGTCGACGTTTTCCAAGCCGATCGACAGCCGAATAAGATTCTCGTTAATGCCGACTTTCTTGCGGTGGTCGGGGGCCATCGAGGCATGACTCATCGTTCCCGGATGTTCGGCTAAAGAGGCAACACCGCCGAGGGATTCGGCCAGGGAAAATACTTTGATGCGTTTCAGGAAGCGGGTGACCGCAGCCATCCCGCCATTTATTTCGAACGATACCATCCCGCCAAAGCCCTTCATCTGGCGTTTGGCGACAATGTGCCCGGGATGAGTTTTGAGCCCGGGGTAAAACACCTTCTTGACCGCCCTGTGTCCGTTCAGATAATCGGCCACCGCTTTGGCGTTGGCCTCATGCTGTCTCATGCGGCAGGCCAGTGTTTCGATTCCGCGCAGCACAAGCCAGCAGTCGAAGGGGGCGGCACACGTCCCCAGGGCGTTAAGCAGGAACTGCATCCTTTCGGATAACTCGTCGGTAGTGGTGACCACCGCCCCGCCGACGACATCGCAGTGCCCATTAAGGTACTTGGTCGTGGAATGAACCACGAGGTCGATACCGAATTCGATCGGTTTCAGGAAAAACGGCGTGGCAAATGTGTTATCTATAACGCTCAACAGCTTATGCTTTTTGGCTATGTCGGCGATCATTTCCAGATCGACAATATTCAATAAGGGATTGGAGGGTGTCTCGAACCAGATCATCTTCGTGTTCTTTTTAACGGCGGCTTCGATCTTCTTCCGGTCGTTCAGTCTCAAAAACGTGACTTCGATGCCAAAGTCGGTCATGACGTTCTGCAGGAGGCGGTACGTTCCGCCGTAGACGTCGTCTCCGGAAATGATGTGATCGCCGGCTTTAAGGAGATGCAAAACGGTCGCTTCCGCTGCCATTCCGGTGGCGAAGGCAAAACCTGCCTTGCCGCCCTCGAGCTGGGCAATCGTGTCTTGCAGGACTTTCCGGGTCGGATTGGCGGTTCGTGAATAATCGAAGCCGCGCGTCTTACCGACGTCCTCGAAGACGAATGTTGAAGTCTGATATATAGGTACCGAGATGGCTCCGTACCGCTTGTCGGGCCGGTCGCCCGCGTGAACACTGATAGTCTCGAACCTCATATACCCTCTCCCTG